>JBEBVQ010000175.1:0-5444 GCA_040392625.1 Taibaiella soli
TGACTTATTTGGTATGATGTTTTGATGTGAAAAATAAAAATATCCACAAAGGTAGCGGATTCGTGAGAAATATAAGAAGGAATTAGCTGATTGGCTGATCAGCTAATGTCAATCGCGAGGGATAGTTTTCTTATGCCGGCATGATTTAACAAAGATACTAAACTTATAATCCATCATCCAGCGGAATACGCCCGGCGCCGGCATAATACCGTTTCCAGTAGCTGTTGTTCAGGTTGCTGATCATAACGCCGCTGCTGCGGGAAGCATGTACAAAGCGGTCGTTGGCAAGATAGATGCCTACATGTGTAATGCGCTTGCTGCGGATGCGGAAGAAAACAAGATCCCCTTCCTGCAGTTCTTTCCTGTCCTTGATGATCTTGCAGAAGGTAAATTGCTCGCGGGCAGTCCTGACCAGGTCAACACAGTACACCTGCTCATACAGGCGCTGTACAAATGCGGAGCAGTCAATGCCGTTGGTATCATTGCCCCCCAGCCGGTAACGTACCCCCATCCAGTCGTCAATAAAATCGTAGAGCGAAATATTGGTCAGCGCCTGCGGCGTTACCTCTATCATTTCACTGTATTTCACCTGGAGTGCATTGGTTTCGGACGGATTGTATTTTTCAGTAGGTTTCTTACGTAATTGCTTGCTGAGTGTGAGGCAATTGTTATCGTCATTGAGCTGGATGCTGTCAATGAAGCGGGGGGACGACAAATGCCCGGTATGCGTCCGGGCGGTTTTGGTGGTGGCGGTTTGTGTCGTATGGCAGCCCGAAAAAGCCAAAGCTGCTGCGGACAGGTGTATGAATATAAATCTATACTTCCTATTCATCAGCGCAAATCTAAATAAAAATGGCTGCTTTTACCTGATTAAAATCATTTCCGGCGATTAAATCACTTTGTCCGGGGAAAAATTTAATGGATCGTTGTATCGCGTTTACAAATGGCTTACGCTGAGTTTGGTCAGCCCTTTGAGCGCCGGACCAGTAAGCAGCGATCCGTCTATGGCATACCGGCCACCGTGACAGGGGCAGTCCCAGGTTTTTTCCGCACTGTTCCATGCTACAATACACCCCGCATGGGGACATACCGGATCGAGTGCATGCAACTTTCCTTTTTCATCTTTATATAAGGCTATTTTTTTTCCTTCATAATTTGCGAGTATAGCGGCTCCGTTTGCCAGAGCGGCCAGGGCAGTGAGCTGTTCATACTCGAAGCGTTTGCCGATAAACTGACCCACCACATCGGCATTCTCCTTTACAAAAGCGGTAAAGCCGGCAACCGGTTTGATGCGTGACGGGTCGAACAGGCCGGCATACCGGTTTTCTTTGCTAAGGATTATATCCGACAGTATCATGCCGGTGAGCGTTCCGAATATCATGCCGTTGCCATTGAAGCCGGTACCGGTATATACCTGCTCATGCCCCGGCAGTTTGCCAATATAAGGGAGGCCGTCTGCCGGGATGTAATACTGGGATGACCACTGATAGTGGACGGATTCCAGGTCGTAATGCCGGCTCAGGTATGCATGCAGCGCGCGAAACGAAGTATCTGTAACCTCCTGATGACCGGTTTTATGGTCAAAGCCGCCTGCAATCAGGTAAGGACGGCCATGCGCATATTGTGTGCGAAAATAGTGATACGGATCTTCCATATCATAGGCAAGCCCGTCAGGATAGCGCCCGTCGTTGAGCGTTACGGCAGCGGCATAGCTTCTGTAAGGCGCACACCGGAAGTGGAGGATATTGATCCCCGGTGGTATATGCGTGGCAAATACCGTATGTGCTGCGCGGATGTCGCCGGCCGAAGTCGGAACGATCCCGTCCATTTCAGGCAGGGATACGAGGCAATGCTGCAGGATCACCCCGCCAGCCTGTTCAAATGCATAAGCCAGCCCCGCAAGGTAATTAACAATGTTGAATTGCGCCTGATGCCGGAAGCTGCAAGCTTTCCGGAATGGCATCGGCACGGGGATATGATCTGTCCATTCAATGGTAATGCCGGCGTTCCGGCTTGACTCCACGATCTTTCGGAGCTGGTCTTCCTGCTTTTTATCTTGTGCATACAGGTATCCTGTTTGATAAGAAAATTCAGAAGGGATATGATGAGCATCGGACAGCGTCCGGATCAGGGAGATAGCTTCACCCGCTGCATGGGCCACATCTTTGGCTGCTGCTGCTCCAAAATTCCGCCCGATCTCCGGATAGGTGGTGTCGAGCATGGTGTTTAGATGCGCGGTAGTGCCGCCGGTAGTGCCAAAGCCAAGCGAGTGTGCTTCTGCAAGTACGCATTTCTTTCCTTGCGCCTGCAGCAGCAACGCTGTTGTCAGTCCTGTGATACCTCCTCCAGCTATCACAACATCATAAGTCATATCCTGTTGCAGCCTGTTGGTTGTCTGATAAGCAGGAGCTATATCCTGCCAGATGCTTATCTGTGCGCCGTCCCTGTTCATAATTGCTGTTTTTTTTCGAATGAAAGCAGCGGTCGGATTTCATATTATAGCCGCTGTTTTAGAACAAGAAAAACTATGCCTGCTTTTTTTATAACCATACAGCAATACTTTCAGCCGGGCCTGATCCGCTACTATCGCACGTCCACTCTTTCAACCGGGGGCCTGGCACGATTTTTCCTTATGTTTTTGCCACATGTGAAATAAATAACTATGATGAGCATAAAATTATTCAACCGCACTTGTCCGGTTCCAATCGGAGGAGCAATCCCGTCGAAGATCCCCTTCGGACGGATGGATTGTACCCCTGTAATTTGCTTATTGCTGTAATGCCGGGCATTGGCATGTTTTTTATCCGCATACTGGGTAAATTGTTAAATATGCGGGCGATATGGACAGGAGCGATAGGCTTCGGACTGGTGAATATACCTGTAAGTATATATCCTGCAGTAGCAGCGGATCGGCTGGATTTAGACATGCTGGACAAGAAGAACCATGCGAATATCAAATTTCAGCGGGTGAATGAAAGCACGGGCAGGGAAGTACCCTGGGAAAATATTGTGAAGGGATATAAATACAACGATCAATACGTAGTGCTTACCGATGAGGATTTTGAAAAAGCTGGCCCGGAGAAAAGCAAGCTGATAGAGATCAGCGAATTCGTAAAAGAAGAAGAGATTGACAGCCTGTATTTCGATACGCCTTATTACCTCCAGCCGGGAAAGAACGGAAGCAAGGCATATGGCCTGCTGTACAAAGCGATGGATACCACCGGGAAAGTGGCGCTCGGCACTTTCGTGATGCGCACAAAAGAAAATTTTTGTATGCTGAAAGCAATGGAGGGAAATATGATCGCCCTCTTCAAGCTGCGCTTCCCGGAAGATATACGTGATGCGGGAGATATTAAAGTTCCGGAGAGAATTACCGTAAAGCCGGGTGAACTGAAAATGGCCGTCGCATTGATCAGCCAACTGACGCCGAAGAAGTTTTCCGTTGCCAAATATAAGGACACATATACCGAAGCGCTCATGAAGATCATCACCAGCAAAGCCAAAGGTAAAAAGGTGACCCAGCCCAAATTCAAGCTGGCGCGCAACAATGCATCCGACCTTATGGCGCAACTGAAAGAAAGCCTTAAATCCAAAAAAGCAAGCTGATGAGCCTGACACAATATAAGCGCAAACGTAATTTCAGGAATACGCCTGAACCGGAGGGGAAGATAGTGCAAAAGCGGAAGCAGCTGGTGTTTACGGTACAGAGGCACCATGCTTCCCGGCTGCACTACGATTTCCGGCTGGAGCTGCAGGGAACGCTCAAAAGCTGGGCCGTGCCCAAAGGCCCCTCGCTCAACCCTTCCGACAAACGCCTGGCGATGATGGTCGAAGATCACCCTGTTTCATACGCAGATTTTGAAGGCATGATACCGGAGGGTAATTATGGCGCAGGGCATGTGACCGTATGGGATCACGGCACATATGAGCCGGTAGATAAGGACGGCAAGGTAGTCTCTGCTGCGCAGTTTGCGAGAGACCTCGAAGCCGGCAGTATTAAATTCAGGGTAAAAGGAAGAAAATTAAAAGGAGAATTTGCGCTTGTGCGGATGAAGAAAGAAGAGCAGAGCTGGCTGCTGATCAAGCACCGCGACCGTTACGCCACCGACGAGCCATACGACAGTGAAGCCTATGCTACCCAAAAAGCGCTGGCATACACGGCGGCCCGGCAGGCCGGGAGAAAAAAGACTGCTAAGAAGTCAGGTGCGGCTAAGGCAGAGGAGCAGCAGGTTGTAAAAAAAAAGCCCTGAGCGCCCGCGCCCCGGAAGCATACACTGACTATATCCGTCCTATGCTGGCCAAGCTGGCAGATGCGCCTTTCGATGACCCGGACTGGCTGTATGAGATCAAATGGGATGGGTACCGTGCAATTGCAGAATTGGATGGTCGCAATACCCGGTTTTATTCACGCAAGGGCATTTCATTCGACGAAGCTTACCCGGAACTGTTTGCGGCGCTCCGGAAAATAAGGAAACGGATGGTGCTGGACGGAGAGGTCGTAGCTTTCGATGAGCATGGCATGCCCGGATTCCAGCAGCTCCAGCAATACCGGCAGCACAAGGATACGCCGCTGGCATATTATGTATTCGACCTTCTGTACCTGGACGGGGAGTCTGTAAAAGACAAGCCCCTGCTGGAAAGAAAGGAACTGCTGCGCAGCCTGCTGCCGGATAATGAATTGATCCGGTACTGCGACCATATTACCGGTAGCGGGATTGATTTTTTCAAGGTGCTCCGGGAGAAGGGGCTGGAAGGTATGATCGTCAAGAGAGCCGACAGCGCCTATCGTGAAGGAACGCGCAACAGTACATGGCTAAAAGTGAAACATGTGCTTACCGACGAAGCGGTGATTGCCGGTTATACGGAGCCGCGCGGGGGGAGGGGGTACTTCGGAGCACTGGTGCTGGGCGCTTACGAACACGGCAGGCTGACTTATATCGGACACACAGGAACGGGCTTCACCAACAAGACGCTCAAAGAGATGTTCACCCTTTTGCAGCCTTTGGTAACGGACGTGAACCCATTCGGGAAAAAAGTACGGGTGAATATGCCCGTTACCTGGGTGAGGCCGGAATTGGTATGCCGGCTCAAATACACCGAGATAACAGAAGACGGCAGCCGGCGGCACCCTGTTTTTATGGGATTACGTGAAGACAAGCTGCCCAGGCAGGTACATACCGAAGCGCCCGTTGCTGCGGAAGCAGCGCCGGTGGTGACGCAAAAAAACGAACCTATGACACAGAAAACGACAAGCGGCAGAAGGGTACGTATTACCAGCCCCGACAAGGTTTATTGGCCGGAAGAAGGTTATACAAAAGGGGATATGATCGATTACTACAACGCCGTGTATAAGTATATCATCCCACATCTCAAGGGACGGCCGCAATCCCTGAAGCGCAACCCCGACGGGATTGAAGGGAAAGGATTCTACCACAAGGATGCCG
>JBEBVQ010000176.1:0-5442 GCA_040392625.1 Taibaiella soli
GAGGGACGCTGGAAATACCGACCAGTGGGATCTGGAAGAGAGGTTGAAACCGTGATCCTGAAGTATTCCAAATGGCTTGAATGTTTTTTGGACAAGAAGAACAGATAAAAAGTTTGACAGCATCATTGACTATTAAAATGATGAAGCCGGAATGCCCTATTAAAACACCAAAGTCAGTTCGGATATTAATCCATTCACTATTCTGTTACGGTCACTGAAATCATGGTAACCAATGACCTTAAGTACCTCAAGATGATTGTAACAACGAATTTCTCCTTTTGAACTGAACAAGTTTTGGGGAAGCTGACAATTTCCTGGCCAAACCAATAGCTGTCTTTATTTTTCCCGATATTGAAAATGAACGGCATCCTGCCGCCCAAGACTGAAAAGCGCATCTGATCAAGGCTCCGTCCAGATTACAGAACCCATGGCGCTGTAGCCGGAGCGCCGGATCCTGAAAAAAATACAGGCGCAATTTTTTCCTGATTTTGCCACACGGCAGCTTTTCAGGCGGATACCTTTGCACATTCCTGCACCTTGTTTCCATTCTGCGACCAATGCCCGGAAGGCTCAGGTCTGCGGATCAGAAACCGGTGTCCGGAAAACCTTTTCAGATACTTCAAACAAATGCTACATCCCAAAATGAACAACAGGTTATTTACCATTTCAACAGCAGTACTATTATTAACATCCTCCCTGTCCGTAAAAGCCCAGAATACTTCTGTTCTTTGGGCGCGGCATTTAGACAGCAACAGCACTTTCGTGGATTGCAAACCTGCCGGAGACGGCGGTTATATAGCCGCAGGCGGAATTAATCCATCAGGCAATACGACTCCTGCTTCAGCAGCAATTGCAGGCGAAAACGCCTGGCTGGTAAAGATGGACGATACCGGAGGCGTAATATGGCAGAGGTCTTACGGCGGAAGTAATTTTGAAAGGTTTATCCAGGTTTATCCCACCACAGACGGCGGATATATAGCAGCGGGCTATACAAAATCTACAGACGGAGATGTGACGGGCAACAACGGAGGATCGGATATATGGGTGGTTAAAACCGACGATACCGGGGCCATCGCATGGTCCAGGTGCTATGGCGGCTCTAATCATGAGCAGATGAATACCATACTCTGGGGCGGCGGCGCTCCTTTTATGACCAATATGATGCAGGCTACACCTGATGGCGGTTACGTGATCATGGGAACAACCACCTCAGACAACGGGGATGTCAGCGGCTTTCACGGCGGCTCTGCTGCAGGCTCAGAAGGCTACGGAGATATATGGATGATAAAGATAGACAGCCTTGGCGCGCTGCTCTGGCAAAAATGTATAGGCGGGAGTATGAATGAATGGGCAAGCACGGTATTAAATACTCCTGACGGAGGCGTTATAATAGGAGCCGTTACCAGCTCTTCGGATGGCGATGCTACGGGCTCAGGGCAGCATGGAGGCAGGCACTCTGTATCTCAGGGCGGGGATTATTGGGTGATCAAAACAGACAGCCTCGCAACGATTGAGTGGCAAAAATGTTACGGCGGCAGCAGCTTTGAGGTAACGAACGGCCTTATCGCCTGTAATGAAGGCGGCTATCTGATAGCCGGCGGATCGTACTCTACCGACGGTGATGTATCTGCCCAGATTCCGGGACAAGGTAATTACACAAAACCCTGGATGGTAAAAATAAATGACACCGGCCGCATAGAATGGGACAGATCATACTGGGTAGATTCTGCAGCAAACGGCTTTAGCACGCCTAACTGGGAAAGCATTCAGGATATAATCCAGAATCCGGACGGCACTTATAGCCTGATCGTTGTTACCAGCCAATATCAGGGGATCGTAAAGATGGACAGCCTTGGTATCATTTCTTCTTTTAATCATTATGCGGACAAAAACAAGCCAAGCCGTTTGCTCCGGTTATCAGACGGCAGTTATATAGGAACAGGAGGATTTTTAAGCCCGTACAGCACCAGGAAATCCGGCACGGATATCCCCCAGGCCCTGATAATGAAATACGCCGCTTGTCCGTCTTACACATACCGGACTGCCTCTGTCTGCAAAGGCGACAGCTATCCCTTTGGCAACCGCAGCATCACCTCGGCAGGCATCTACTGGGATACGCTGACCATGGCTTCCGGCTGCGACAGCCTCGTCAATCTTATACTGACTATGGATAGTATTGCAACACCGGGCATTACAGCGAGCGATAACACCCTCAGCACAGGCACGTACAGCAGCTATCAATGGCTGGATGGCAGCAACAACCCGATTAGCGGAGCTACTGCCCGGACCTATGAAGCCACCACAGCAGGCAATTACCGTGTAGTGGCAACAGGCGCCAACGGTTGTGCCGATACTTCGACAGTATATACCCACACGCCAAGCAGCATCCACGAGTCTGCATTGTCTGGCAATATGAAATTGTACCCTAATCCTGCAAGCCACATGATAAACATAGAAATACCGCAGCTTAAGGACAATGCAACCTTAGAGATAAGAAGCGCCGACGGCAGAGTCATCAGCACCGGATCATTTTCGACGGTCCATTATCAATTGTCCATTGAAAACATTCCGGGCGGCATCTACTTTATCAAAATAAGCACTGCAAAAGGTATGGTAGTGAGAAAGGTCGTAAAGAAATAATTATTCCCGGTACTGCATAAAACAATCAATCATCAAACCAATTTTAAAAGCAAAGCAATGAAAACACTCAATCTCAAGCACCTTACATTCTTAGTAATTATGTCCGGAATGCTTTTCATATCGTGCAAAAAAGATGATCTTCAACCTGAGGATACCAAAAACGAAACGCCCCAGCCGGCAAAAGCGAAAGTACCTGTAAGCGGACATTATCTCTGGGAGTTTGAGATTCCCGGCATCGGCAACCAGGAATCACACCTTACATTTTATACCGATTCGGTACAATACATCATGACAGGTCCAGCGTACAATACCAACTACATGATGATACAGGAAAGCTACTCAGAGGCAAATGACCAGAAAAGATGGATCGGCATCGGCAAAGGCGGCAGCATATCCAAGGATGGCGTTTATTTTGTAATGTTCTTCAAAGACATCACCGACAACTCCGTTACCATATACAAACACGAGTGTGATGGGGGCAGAGAAGAAGCCGAAAGCTTCCCTTATCCCGACCCGGATGCTACTGCCGATCACGGCTGGAATGTGTATTACAAGAAATAGCAGGTCATTACGGCCAATGAAGAATGAAGCAAAGCATTTACACAGCACTGCTGCTGACCCTTACGCAGACAGCGCTTGCCCAGCAGCCTTTTAACCAGGATCCGGGCAATCCCAACCTGGATTTTTCTTCGGGAAATTTTACCCATTGGCAGCTCAGCCACGGAGAAAGGGGAATGCCGTATGACAGCAGCGGCGCAATGACCGCGGCCAACAGCCATACGATCGTATCCATCTACGGGAACAACTGGGACGGCAATACCGGTCCGGGCGGACTGAAACGTGTACCCGACGGTTTGGCGGAGGTGGCCCGCCTGGGCGCACCTGCCGGCGGAGGGTATGGAAGCCCCAAATCTTACGCGATGAAATACCACATCACTGTAAGTCCCGGTTACCCGGTCCTTTTCTTCCGCATTGCCTCCGTCATGGATAAAACGCATAGCAATTCCTCCAACACGCATTATAAATTCAGCATCAGAAACGCAAGCGGGAATTATCTGCTATCCAGGCCCTGCAGCGGCATTGAACTTACTCCGAGAGGCACAATCGTATCAGGCAGTAATATCATTACCGATCCCCTTATCCCATACAATAGCATTCCCGAGGTAGGCGCTATTGTATATCAGCCCTGGCAATCCGTAGCGGTGGACCTGTCCGGCTATGCAGGGCAACAGGTGATTATTGAATATGAACATAATGATTGCTACTTAGGCCACCATGGCTCTTATACTTATATCTCTGCCGCCATGCGTTCGCCGTACGATACTTTTTACATCTGCCGCGGCGTAGCCGAAACTACCATAAAGCCATATCAGCCGGACTTTGCATCCTACCTCTGGAACACCGGGGACACTACAGAGAATCTGGTGATCCGCAATCCTGTGGGCGGGACGGTCTATACCTGTACCGTGAGCTCATATAATGGCTGCACAGCTACATTCACCTATGTGTTGAAAGAAACAGGCATAACCCCGGATTTTACCACTGCCGGCGGTAACGCCTGCAATCAGATACAGTTTTACAATGCCGCTACTACCGATAAAGGCCATATAATCTCGTGGCACTGGACTTTCGGCGATCCTGCCTCCGGCGTTGCCAATACCGATACTGCACCCGATCCTGTACACATCTATCCAGCGCCGGGGGATTATACCGTTACGCTTACCGCGACCGATACCAATGGCTGCAGCAATACCGTAAGCAGGATAATTAGCGTATCACCGGACGCTATCACCGCCCGCTTCAGGCTCCCCGACACTACCTGCATCTTCGATACACTGAGCTTTGAAGATCTGACGGCCGGCGTTTCCCGCCGCATCTGGATAGCAGACGGCATTACCCTGGAAGACACTGCCGCAGGAATACGACGCGCATTCAGCCAGGCGGGCAGACATACCATCACACTTATTACCATTGCCGGCAATGGCTGCCCCGATAGCCTGACGCATACTTTTGAGGTTCATCCGCTGCCGGTTGCCGGTATAGAGATCGATCCAGCTACGGCTTCTGCGCCGATAGGTAATCCCATGTTCACATTCCGCGGCCTTGAAAGCGGCGCTTCCGCATACTTGTGGCGTTTTGGCTACGGAGACGCAACCGGTACAGGCGAGCATATTAAGTTTATCTACCCGTCCGGGGTAGCGGAATATATCGTAACCCTCACCACCTATAATCAATACGGCTGCTTTGATACGGCCTCTGCAACCGTATCGCTTTTGCCGGCAGATTTATATATCCCCTCCGCCTTCACCCCCAATGGAGATGGAAAAAACGACGTGTTCCGGATTGTCAACATGACCAGCCGGCGGTTGCTGAACTTCAGCATTTACAACCGTTACGGGCAAAAAGTATTTTACGGGACCGGTCCCGGCGACGGATGGGACGGCACTTTGGGCGGCCGGTCCTGCGAGACCGGCGTGTACTATTATATCGTAAACATTGTTTATCCGGACGGGACACAAAAAGAAATAAAAAGTGACGTGACTCTGATACGGTAAATCATCCCATAATCTTCCGGGCATTTAGCATCTTCGTTATATGTCATCCGGAACGCTTAGCAAAAATCCCCCTTAGCGCAATTGCAGCACCGCCTCTGTACAACTTCCAAAGGGGAGGTGGGAATAATGATAGATTTTGTTGAAGGGTATATGCGTATTACCTCGCATCCCCTCCGCCCTAATAATTTTCCTTTTACGGTTTCCTATTTGCGGTTGTAGATTATATAAACACGATGGAAACCGAATG
>JBEBVQ010000177.1:0-5420 GCA_040392625.1 Taibaiella soli
ACCAGCAGCATGTTGATGAGATCCCATTTGTCATATCCCTTCCATGCCGGTGCAGCGGCAGGTTTTATCTCTGTTTTATGCCCGCCGGGAGCTGGTGTAACGGGGGACGGATTCTTTTTTCCGGTTTTATGTTTCTTGCTCATTCGTTATGATTGCACTTGGTTAGCGGCGTGTATTCATCACAATAATAACGCTGATTTTGTATAAATGAAAGTTTTTCTGATCCCGAAGCCATGCTGTAACCCGGGAATTACACCCCGGCTGTTTTTCCGTGAAATGTTTTTTACTTTGTGTGTATTTTCCATTTTACTTTGGCTTCACTAAAAAAACTTGCAGGACAGACGGTATGGTATGGTTTCAGCAATATAGCTGCACGGCTGCTGACTTACCTGCTGACGCCCTATTTTACCTATATCCTTACTGATACGGGGGGACAGGTTGAGTTCGGGAAATATGCCTTCATCTATGCCTGTATCCCCATCCTGAATGTGATCTATACTTACGGGATGGAAACAGCCTTTTTCCGTTTCAGTACGGATGAAGACCGCCGGAAGCTGTACAACACACAGCTTACTGCTATGCTGATCACCACCTTGTTCTTCAGTGTGTTGCTGTATGCTTTTCGGGCGCCGCTGGCTGAGTTTATCAATGTGGCGGAGCATATGGAATATGTGAGCTGGTGTGCCGCCATCATCGGGCTGGATGCGCTTGCAGCATTGCCCTATGCCCGCCTGCGGCGGGAGAACCGCCCGCGTAAATATGCATTTACCAAGATCGCCGGCATCCTGGTATATGTGGGCTCCATCGTTTTCCTGTACAGCTTTGCCGGCAAATGGGCGGCATCACATCCTGACAGCGCTTTTGCCGGCTGGTATGAACGGCATTGGGGCGTGGGTTTTATTCTCTTTGCGAATATTCTTCAGTCGGTTGTGACCCTGATCCTGCTGGCGCGCGAGCTGGCAGACTACCGCCCTCAGATCGATCCGGCTATACTTAAAAAAGTATTGCGTTACGGTTTCCCGATCCTGATCGCCGGTTTTGCCGGTGTGATCAATGATACACTCGACCGGGTGATGCTCCAGAAGCTGTATCCGGCTTCCGACGAAGCTACATTGCGGATGGTAGGCGTATATACGGCCGCTGTACGGCTTTCGGTAATGATCAACCTGGTGATCCAGGCATTTAAAATGGCGGCGGAGCCGTTCTTCTTTTCTATCTCCAAAGAAGCGGATGCCCGCGCTACCTATGCGCGGGTGATGAAGTGGTTCGTGATCGTAATGGCGGTGATGTTCCTCGGCATCATGCTGTTCCTGGATATCTGGAAATATTTTGTCGGCCCGGATTACCGCGATGCGCTGGGGCTGGTGCCGGTGCTGCTGCTCGGATATGTATGCCTCGGCATTTACTACAATCTTACGGTGTGGTACAAGCTCACGGATCGTACGCATTTCGGCGCCTGGATCATGCTGATCGGGGCGGGTATTACGATTGTATTCAACTGGCTGCTGATCCCGCACTGGGGATATGTGGCCTGCGCCTGGGCAACACTGCTGTGCTATGCAACGATGATGGCGCTCTCATATCTCTGGGGACAGAGATACTACCCGATACCGTATCCGCTGAAGCGGATCGGCGGATACCTGCTCATGATGCTGGCGCTGTACGGCGCACATTGGGTGGTTACGCAATGGACAGCGATGGGGTGGCTCCGGATTGCTGTGGGTGTGGTGCTGATGCTCACATTCGTCGGGTATATTTACAGGAAGGAGGGCAATGAACTAAAAGTTGCCTCCCGTACCTGACCCGGGATCTTTCTGTAGGTACGAATGTTATCCGAAATTTTCAGATTGAATATTTCAGGCGTACTTTTGCAGCCTTAATCCGTTCTGTTTCTTATGCTTTCAGCCAACGAGATACGCAGTCGTTTCCTGGATTTTTTCCGGGAGAAAGGCCATCATATTGTTCCCTCCGCACCGGTTGTGGTAAAGAATGATCCTACCCTGCTTTTTACCAATGCGGGAATGAACCAGTTTAAGGATTATTTCCTCGGTAATAAAACACCGGAACATAACCGCGTGGCAGACACCCAGAAATGCCTGAGAGTCAGTGGAAAGCATAATGATCTTGAAGAGGTCGGCGTTGATACGTACCATCATACGATGTTTGAAATGCTGGGCAACTGGAGCTTTGGCGATTATTTTAAAAAAGAAGCGATTGCCTGGAGCTGGGAACTGCTGACAAAAGTATATGGCATCGCTGAAGACCGTTTGTATGTAACGTATTTCCAGGGCGATGCAGCAGAGCAATTGCCCCGGGATGAAGAAACATTAGCCCTTTGGAAGCAGTATGTAGATGAAAGCCGGATATTGCCCGGCAACAAAAAAGATAATTTCTGGGAAATGGGCGATACCGGCCCCTGCGGCCCTTGCTCTGAAATACATGTGGATTGCCGGAATGAAGAGGAGCGCAAATCGGTGGATGGAAAGACGCTTGTGAATGCAGACCATCCCCAGGTGATCGAGATCTGGAATAATGTATTCATGCAGTACAACCGCCTGAAGGACGGCAGCCTGCAGCCTTTGCCGGCAAAGCACGTGGACACCGGCATGGGGCTGGAGCGGCTGGTGCGCGTGCTCCAGGGGAAGCAGAGCAACTACGATACGGACCTGTTTACCGGTACGATTGCCGAAACAGAAAAAATCACCGGAAAGAGATACGATTACAGCGATTCAAAAGAGGCGGTTGCCTTTCGCGTAATTGCTGATCATATACGTGCAATTTCCTTCACGATCGCCGACGGGCAATTGCCGTCCAATACAGGCGCCGGCTATGTGATCCGCCGCATCCTGCGCCGTGCCGTACGCTATTACGCCTCGTACCTGGATTATAAGCAACCGTTGCTGCACCGGCTGGTGCCTTTTCTGGCCGGGCAGTTTGCACAGGTATTCCCCGAATTGCAGCAGCAGACGGATTTTGTAGCCAGGGTGGTGCAGGAAGAAGAAGAAGCTTTCCTGCGCACGCTCGATAAAGGTCTGAAAAAAATGGACGAGATCACTGCCCGTACAAAGCCGGGGGGTGTCGTCAGCGGTAAAGACGCTTTTGATCTGTATGATACATTCGGTTTCCCGGTAGATCTTACCCGGCTGATCGCGCAGGAACAGAGCATATCGGTAGATGAAGCGGGATTTGAAGCGGAAATGCAGCAGCAGAAAAACCGGAGCCGTGCCGCGACAACCGTGGATACGGAAGACTGGATAATAGTGCATGATGTGCCTGAAACAAGCTTTGAAGGTTATCACGATTTCCTGATAGAAACCAGGGTCGTGAAGTACCGGAAGGTAAAAGCAAAGGGTAAAGAGCAGTACCAGATCGTGCTGGAGGCAACGCCGTTTTATGCCGAGAGCGGCGGACAGGTAGGCGATACCGGTACGCTGCTATTTGGTGCGGAAGAGATCATAGTGACCGATACGAAGAAGGAGAATGACCTGATCATCCATTTTACCGGACGGCTGCCGGACAATATAGATGGCGTAGTGACCGCAAAAGTGAATGTGGAAAAGCGTTTTGAAACAACGTATAACCATTCTGCCACGCATCTGATGCACGCTGCGCTGCGCCATGTATTGGGTACGCACGTGGCCCAAAAAGGTTCGCTGGTAAGCCCGGAGTTGCTCCGGTTCGATTTTTCTCATTTCAGTAAAATGACGGATGAGGAGATCCGCGAAGTGGAGCAGATCGTCAATGAAAAGATAAGGGCCAACATCCCCGTGGTGATCCGTGAAATGCCGAAAGAAGAAGCAATGAAGTTAGGGGCCATGGCATTGTTTGGAGAGAAGTACGGTGATGTGGTGCGTGTGGTAACTATAGATCCGGAATTCTCTGTTGAATTGTGCGGCGGTACGCATGTGGGGCATACCGGTATGATCGGCGTGTTTACGATTGTGTCGGAAGCGGCAGTGGCTGCGGGCGTACGGCGGATAGAAGCATTGACAGGCCCGGCGGCCATACGTTATTTTGCCGACCGTGTGCATCAGCATAAGGGTATCGCAGAATTGCTGAAGACAAATGATCCGCTGAAAACAGTCGCGAAACTGATCGAAGATAAAGCAGCGCTGGAGAAGAAGCTGGAGCTGATGGAAGCCAGAGAATTGCGTTCGCTGGCAAAGGAAATTTCAGGAAATGCTACCAGGGTACATGATGTTAATTTCATCGGGCAGCAGGTAGCTGTCGGTTCCGCCGATGCGCTGAAGAAGCTTTGCTTTGAACTGAAAGGTTTGCTGAAAGATTACCTGATAGTGCTTACTGCATCGGTAGAAGGGAAAGCGCATGTAGCGATACTGATTGACGAAGCCGTTGCCGCATCAAAAGACCTGGACGCAGGTAAGATCATCAAACAGCAGGTAGCGCCGCTGATCAAAGGCGGTGGCGGCGGACAGAAGACGCTGGCCACTGCCGGCGGACAGGACAGCAGCCGGCTTGCTGAAGTAATTGAATCCGTGCGAAAGATATTAATCAGTAGCAAGTCGTAAGTAGCAGGTAACAAGCTGTTTTGACTTATGAGTAGCAGGTCGTAAGTCGTAAGCAGCAAGCTGTTTTGACTTGTTTTTGCCGGACTTTTTGCTACTCGCTACTTGTTACTTGCTACTAAATACTCGCTACTAAATACTTATTACTCATCATGAAACAACCCATGCCCGATGCCCTGCGTGAAGGAGGCGTCATATTGGTGGATAAACCGTATCGCTGGACTTCTTTCGATGTCATTAACCGCCTGCGCCGTTTGCTGAACGTGAAAATCGGTCATGCCGGTACGCTTGATCCGCTGGCTACCGGTTTACTGATCTGCTGCACGGGTTCGTGGACAAAAAAGATAACGGATTATCAAAGGCTCCCTAAAGAGTACACAGGTACTTTTCTCCTGGGCGCGGTAACGCCGACGTATGACCTGGAAAGCGAACCGCAGGATCACCAACCTTATGAACATCTTACGGCGCAGGAGATCATAGCAGCAACAGCAAATTTTACCGGTGAGATACAGCAGGTGCCGCCGGTGCATTCCGCCATAAAAAAAGGGGGGAAACGCGCTTATGAGCTGGCTCGCAAAGGGGAGGAAATAGTGCTGGAAGCCCGGCCTGTGACCATTTCAGCATTCGAGATTACAGCGGTACAATTACCCGAAGTGCATTTCCGTGTTGCTTGCAGCACGGGCACGTATATACGTTCGCTGGCTCATGATCTTGGCCAGGTACTGGGTTGCGGGGCATACCTCTCTGTCTTGCGCCGTACAAAGATCGGATCATTTGATGTGGCAGACGCATGGCCGCCGGAGCAATGGATGGCTTATTGGAAAGAGGAACGGCAAAAAATGTGACAAATGTGTTGAATGTGGGAAATGTGACAGTCACATTTCCCACAGTCAA
>JBEBVQ010000178.1:0-5404 GCA_040392625.1 Taibaiella soli
GTGCATCCTGGCTAAGCAGCACCGGGTCCTTTTTCATATCGTCGCCGATAAACCGGGAAAATTCATCCGGTGATATCTCGCCCAATCCTTTAAAACGGGTGATCTCAGGTTTGCTACCCAGCTCATTTATTGCTGCCTGTTTTTCTTCTTCGCTATAGCAGTAAATGGTTCGCTGCTTATTCCGCACCCGGAATAAGGGCGTATCCAGGATGTACACATGCCCGTTGCGCACCAGGTCGGGAAAGAATTGCAGGAAAAAAGTCATGATCAGCAGGCGGATGTGCATACCATCCACATCGGCATCCGTTGCGATCACGATATTATTATAACGCAGACCGTCCAGCCCGTCCTCAATATTGAGCGCATGCTGCAGCAGGTTGAATTCTTCATTTTCATACACCACTTTTTTTGTTAGCCCGAAACAATTGAGCGGCTTGCCGCGCAGGCTGAAAACCGCCTGGGTCTCGACATTCCGGCTTTTGGTGATGCTGCCGCTTGCCGAATCCCCTTCGGTAATGAATATGGTGCTTTCCAGTTGCTTTTCCCGGTACTCTTCCCGGTTTTTTGCGGGCGGCTCACTGTTAAAATGGATACGGCAATCGCGCAGTTTTTTATTATGCAGGTTTGCCTTTTTGGCCCGCTCATTGGCCAGCTTCCGGATACCGCTTAATTCTTTACGCTCGCGCTCGCTTTGCTCGATACGCTTTTTGAGCGCTTCTGCAACAGCGGGATTCTTATGGAGAAAATTATCCAGCTCACGGGCCAGGAAGTCGAGCACAAAGCTCTTCATGCTGGGGCCGTTCTCCCAGACATACTGGCTGCCCAATTTTGTTTTTGTCTGGCTCTCGAAGACCGGCTCCTGCACACGTACCGAGACCGCAGCGCAAATGCTCTGCCGCACATCGCTCGCTTCGTAATCTTTTTTATAAAAATCCCGGATCACCTTGACAAAAGCTTCACGAAATGCCCCCTGGTGTGTTCCACCCTGAGTAGTATGCTGCCCGTTTACAAAGCTGTAGAGATCTTCGCCATAGTCGCCCGTATGCGTGATCGCCACTTCAATATCCTCTCCTTTCAGATGAATGATCGGGTAACGCAGGTCGTCCGGGTTGGTTTTGCGTGTCAGCAGATCGAGCAGGCCGTTTTTGGAGATATAATTCCGCCCGTTGAAATTGATCTGAAGACCTGCATTCAGGAAGCAGTAATTCCAAAGCTGGTTCTCCACATATTCATGGATAAAATGGTAATTCTTAAACACCGTATCATCCGGCCGGAAAATGACCAGCGTACCGTTCGCCTCTTTGGTATCCGTTTCTTTGTGTTCCTTTACCAATACGCCTTTCTCAAATTCGGCAGCCTTGCTGCGGCCGTCACGGAATGCCTCTACCCGGAACATGGAGCTAAGGGCATTGACTGCCTTGGTGCCCACCCCGTTCAGCCCCACCGATTTCTGGAAAGCCTTGCTGTCGTACTTGGCGCCGGTATTAATTTTGGAGACGACATCCACCACTTTGCCGAGCGGTATGCCACGGCCATAATCCCGGACGGTCACCACACCCTCTTTGATCGTCAGTTCCACCCGCTTGCCAAAGCCCATGGTATATTCGTCAATACAGTTATCTATAACCTCTTTGACGAGTATATATATACCATCATCCATACTGCTGCCATCGCCCAGCTTCCCGATGTACATACCCGGCCGGAGGCGGATGTGCTCCCGCCAGTCAAGCGATTTGATACTGTCTTCCGTATATTGATTTGCTGCTGCCCTAATCTTGCTTACGGGCGCAAATTTACGGTTTCCGGGGGAAGTGCAGGCTTGTTTATACCGGCATAGCCCTTCCTGCGGAACGGCGGGCCCCATATCGTTATACAGGCATTATAAAGATTTACCGGATTTACTTATCCGGCCTTCTTTTTTGAGCTGCTCTTTTTGGATGCCGTGCTTTTCTTGGGGGCAGGTACTTTTTTCCCTTCTGCCCGCGCTTCCGACAAACCGATGGCAATGGCCTGCTTGCGGCTGGTGACTTTCTTACCGGAGGCGCCGCTTTTCAATTTACCCTCCTTAAATTCATGCATCACCTCTTCCACCTTATCCTGGGCGGCTTTTGAATATTTACGGGACATAATACAGTGCTTTAAGGTTACCGGTAAAAATTATACCACAATAGCTATCTGATTACGGATCTCTGATGAGTTCAGCTACTGTTGCTTATAGCCGGCAACCAGGATCATCAAACGGTTTTGTACTGGCATATTTTTTTTACCTGTTACGGAATGAAGAAATCAAATAAAAGAAAACGAACACTTTATATTGTCGGGAGCATATTGCTTCTTCTGGTTATCATCCGTCTTGTCCTGCCGTCGATCGTCCTGAAATACGCAAACAAACAATTGTCTGAGATGGAGGGCTATCGCGGTCATGTCAGCGACATTGACATTGCGCTGTACCGGGGCGCGTACCAGCTTGACAGTATTTATATTCATAAAGTAGATTCGGTAACCGGTAAGCTGGTAGAATTTTTCAGCGCCCGGAAAATTGATTTATCAGTAGAATGGAAGGCGCTCTTTCAAGGCAGGATTGTAGGAGAACTTGAATTCTTCACACCCAAGCTGGTTTTTACTAAAGACAAGGCAGAGATCGGTGAAGTGGCGAAAGACACAAATGATTTCAGGAAGATCCTGAAAGATTTTATGCCGCTGAAAGTAAACCGGTTTGAAGTGCATGACGGCAGTATTCACTATGTGGATGAAACCAGCAGTCCGAAGATCGATATCTTCCTGAAGAACACGTACATCCTCGCCCAAAATCTCAAGAACACCGCCGACAGCAATGTACTGCTGCCTACACCCATACAACTCCATGCCGACGCATATGGCGGCACTCTTTCCCTCAATATGAAAATGAACCCGCTTGAAGAGCAGCCGACCTTTGACCTGACTGCCGAGCTTGAAAACACCAATCTTCCGGAACTGAACGATTTCTTTAAGGCATACGGAAAGTTTGATGTCAACCGGGGCACTATGGGTCTTTATACGGAGTTCGCCGCTAAAGACGGAAAGTTTAAAGGCTATGTCAAACCGATTATCAAAGACCTTGACGTGCTGGGTGTGGAAGATAAAGAGGACAATGTGCTGCAGCAGGTAAAGGAAGGCGCCGTAGGCGTAGTCGGCAGCATTTTTAAAAATCCGAACAAAAAACAACTGGCAACCAAGGTTCCAATAGAAGGCAATTTCGAAGACCCATCCATCAATACATGGGAAGCCGTATGGGAAGTACTGAAAAATGCATTTATAGAAGCGCTCATGCCATCGGTCGATAATGAGATCAATATTCAGTCGGCTGCAAACACATCCGGTGAAGCAGATAAGCCGGGATTCTTCAAACGGCTGTTCTCATCCGGGGAAAAACAGGAAGAGAAAGCCGCCGGGCAGCAGCGTACGCAAGGCTTGCGCCAGTACAGCACTGCGGATCAATAGACTCAGGCAACCGGATATAAAACCTGGCAGTTGGCACAGTAAAATGTACGTCTGTTTGTTTTACCGAGATATTCCCGGATTAACGGTATCTGGCAGCGGGGGCATATTTGTTTGGTATGTACGAGCCAATGCTTCTTCAGTACGTATGCTTTCTTCCATTCCAGGAAATCAAAGCTGTAATTTCGCACTTCATGAATCAGTTCTTTCAGTTTATTTGAGGGTAAAGCCCCGATCGTGCTGAGCGGATGGATCCGGGTACGATACAGCACTTCATTTTTGATAATGTTGCCTGCGCCGGCAAATATATCCTGGTTCAGCACCGCGTCACAGACAAGCGCCTCAGGTCGCGCGATCAACTTCTCCAAAGCCGCTTCCGGATTCCAGTTGTCCGACATTATATCGGCGCTCCAATCATACAAGGTGTCCGGATCCTCATCCAGGATCTTCAAGGAACAGGAATAAAAATTAAGGGTTCCCTGCCTGAATTTCAGACTGAGACGAGGTGTCGTGTTTTTTTCTTCGTTTATCAGATATGAGCCGAAGAGCAGGAAATGAATACGGAATGTAAAATCATCAAAGCATATCAAAAAGTGCTTTCCCCAGCTTTTAAAATCCGTTACTTTCTTACCGGCGGCCCGGCCGATCGGCAATTTACTGTTGCCTGTCACCTCTGTAACTTTCTTCCCTTTGTACGGCTGCACCAGTTCTTTAAGGATCACGATAGAAGGACCTTCCGGCATAATAACGTTTATCAGATAAGTACTAAAAAAAGTGCCACCGGCTGGTTATCGTAGGGGCGACCCTTGTGGTCGCCCTCAATAACAATATAACACCAAATGACGGGCAACCACAAGGGATTGCCCCTACGGGTAAAACGGTTGGTGATATGATTGGGGCATTTCAATCTATTGTAACAGTAGAATATATCCGCGGTGTAAAAACATGCGGCTGGCAAGCTTTCAACGGCAAATTATGGCAACGTAACTATTACGAATACATCATCCGCGACGAACGATCATACCAGCGGATTGCGGAATACATTATCAACAATCCCGCAAACTGGCAAAAGACAAATTTTATACGAAATAAAGGCTTACTACGGCGATATTCGTAACTTCCATCTTCAAATATCTTGCATGATCGAACAGGTAGAAATAGGCGCATTACAATTTGAGGATTACCAGGATTTGCTGGCGGCCATGAAAGCATCTTACAAAGGATGGCAGGGCGGCTACTGGAGTTCCGATTCGATCAGGAACCTGATAACCAGGTTTCCCGAAGGGCAGATCGTTATTAAAATGGGCGGTGTAGTCGTTGGCTGCGCGCTTTCTATCATTGTGGACTACAAAAGGTTTGGTGATGAGCATACATACCGGCAGATCACCGGTAATTATACATTCAATACGCACAATCCCAAAGGAGATGTGCTGTACGGAATTGAGATATTCATACATCCCGACCACAGGGGGCTGCGCCTGGGCAGGAGGCTCTACGACGCCCGGAAGGATCTTTGTGAAAACCTGAATCTGAAAGGTATTATCTTCGGCGGACGGCTGCCCAACTATCATGAATACGCCGCTGCTTTATCTCCCCGGGAATACATCAAAAAAGTCCGGAACAAGGAGATATATGATCCCGTCCTTTCTTTCCAGCTCGCCAATGATTTCCACATAAAAAGAGTCCTGAACAACTACCTGCCCGAAGACCGGCAAAGCAAGGAGTATGCAACGCTGCTGCAATGGCTGAATGCGCACTATGTGCCGGACCCAAAGAATCTTTTTAACGTAAAGACATTTGTACGGATCGGCCTGATCCAATGGCAGATGCGGCTATACCGCGACATTGAGGAAATGTTCAACCATGTTGAATATTTTGTCGATGCCGTTTCAGCGTATAAAGCGGATTTTGCCCTGTTCCCGGAATT
>JBEBVQ010000179.1:0-5369 GCA_040392625.1 Taibaiella soli
CACATTCATCACATTTCTCACATTCAACACATTTGCCACATTAAACACATAAAAATAAGTATAACTTTATTGCACGGATTTCATTCTCTTGGCATTAGGATGTACTTTTGGGTAATTATTTTTATTTTTTTGTTGTTATTTCCAAAAACTCCTTTACCTTTGCAGTCCAAAAATTAAATTACATTAACGGTAAATAATGCCAACTATTCAACAATTAGTTCGTAAGGGTCGCCAACTGGTCCGCTCCAAGTCCAAATCTCCGGCGCTGGATGATTGTCCACAACGTCGCGGCGTATGCACCCGTGTGTACACCACTACTCCTAAAAAACCAAACTCCGCTCTGCGTAAGGTGGCCAAAGTGCGCCTGACCAACAAGCTGGAAGTGATCGCATACATCCCCGGTGAGGGCCACAACCTCCAGGAGCACAGCATCGTGCTGATCCGCGGCGGTCGTGTGAAAGACCTTCCGGGTGTGCGTTACCACATTGTGCGCGGCGCGCTGGATACTGCCGGTGTTAAAGACCGCAAGCAGAGCCGCTCTAAGTACGGTACCAAGAGAGAAAAAGTTAAAAAATAATCGTTCATCAAAGTCATAAAGTCCGTCATTTAAGATGAGAAAGGCACAAGCCAAAAAGCTTCCGTTAGCACCGGATCCGAAATATAATGATAAGCAGGTTACACGTTTTGTAAACTGCCTGATGTGGGGTGGCAACAAAACCACTGTGTTAAGCGCTTTTTATAACGCGCTGGATAAAGTAAGCCAGATGACCGGGGAAGACGGTTACGAAATATGGAAACGCGCGCTGACCAACGTCACACCTGCGGTAGAAGTACGCAGCCGCCGTATTGGTGGCGCTACCTTCCAGATCCCGGCAGAGGTACGCCCCGACCGCAAGATATCGCTCAGCATGAAGTGGCTGATCCGTTACAGCCGCGAACGCAACGGTAAAACCATTGCGGACAAGCTGGCCAACGAGATCGTTGCAGCAAGCAAAGGCGAGGGCGGCGCTTTCAAAAAGAAAGAAGATACCCACCGTATGGCCGAAGCCAACAAGGCATTCTCGCATTTCAGGATCTAACCGGATCATATCCAAAATTGTAGGGGCAGGCCTTGTGCCTGCCCTTTTTTTGTACGGGAACGGGTGTGTTTGTATCAGGGCAGGCACAAGGCCTGCCCCTACGATTACCGCAGACGGTACAACATATAATCTAATAAAATGAAGATCAAATAATTAAACAATAACAATCACACAATAAATATCTTATAAAAAGATACCCTCACTGTGAAATAGTAGCCGGGTTTTCACTACATTTGGTTCATTATTTCGTTTTTAAAAAAAAGTAAAATGGCTGCAGAAGATAAACTGAAAACACTAAAGCTGACTTTAGACAAAATAGAGAAAGACTACGGAAAGGGATCTGTCATGATGCTGGGCGATAAGCAGCAGGTAGCAATAGATGCGCTTAGCACCGGTTCGCTGGGACTGGATATAGCGCTGGGTATCGGCGGCTTCCCGCGTGGGCGGGTGATCGAGATATACGGACCTGAATCTTCCGGTAAAACAACCATCGCGATCCATACCATAGCCGAAGCCCAGAAAAAAGGCGGCATCTGTGCTATTATTGACGCAGAACACGCTTTTGACGCTGCCTATGCCCGTAAACTGGGTGTGGATGTGGACAACCTGATCATCTCCCAGCCGGATTACGGCGAACAGGCACTTGAGATTGCCGATCGCCTTATATCTTCCGGCGCCATTGATGTGGTCGTGATAGACTCGGTAGCCGCGCTGGTACCCAAAGGCGAACTGGAAGGCGAGATGGGCGAAAGCAAAATGGGCTTGCAGGCAAGGCTGATGAGCCAGGCGCTGCGTAAGCTCACCGCTACTATTTCCCGTACCGGCTGCTGCTGTATCTTCATTAATCAGCTGCGGGAAAAGATCGGTGTGATGTTTGGTAACCCCGAAACCACAACCGGTGGTAATGCCCTGAAATTCTATGCTTCCGTACGCCTCGACATCCGCCGGATCAGTCAGATCAAGGACGGTGATGTGGCTGCCGGGAACCGTACCCGTGTCAAGGTGGTAAAAAACAAAGTGTCGCCTCCTTTCCGCCAGGTAGAGTTTGATATCATTTTCGGAGAAGGTATCAGTAAAGTGGGTGAGATCATTGATATGGGCGTGGATCTGGGTTTGCTCCAGAAAAGCGGCTCATGGTTCAGCTACGGCGATACCAAGATCGGCCAGGGCCGGGATGCCGTGAAGCAATTCCTGTTTGATAACCCGGGGGTTGCCGAAGAGATCGAAACCCAGATCAGGGCTTCGTTGCAGCCAGGTGGTGAAGCGTCAGCATGATCTGTAAACAGTGTTTGTTTTTTCAAGACTGGGTTTGATCGTTTTAATTTGAAAATTTGAAAATGATTGTGGTAGCGCCTGCGTAACAGGTACATTTTCAAATTGTCTCATTTTCAAATTTTCAAATTAAATTAATGGAAGCTCTGAATGTGATAAATGTGTTTAATGTGATTGACACATTTGTCACATTAAAACACATTTCCCTACAGTATCAATTGAGTGAAAAACGTCCTTTATAAAAAGTCTTCTCCGGCAGGCTGATCAACACCACACTGATTACGCCCAAGATCATCACCAGGGTTATCTCCAACTCGGAAAAAGCAGTGGTTCCGTCAATGATCGTTCGTGAATGCTTGTGCAAGGCGCTCCCCTCGCCTACCTGGATCTGGCTCAGCGCATTGAGGCATAGCAGCGCATCACTGAAATGGGCGGTTGCCGCCTGTGCCTGTGCAGGGTTTGCCCGGTATCCATTGTATGCATATAAATGCTCCTTGAATGACGCCCATTGCTTCGACTCCTCGTCGGTAAGGTAAGTAGTTTCATAATCCCTGATTAACGCAGCTATCATCTCATCATGCATCTTCAGCTCCTCCTGCAACATCGGATTATGCTCATTTGCCTGCATCAGCAGCCGGTTCTGGTATAAGTGGTCGCTGATACTGAATATATAGGTGGCCGGCATCAGCCGGTCGTTGTATATAGATGAAAAAGATTCCCGCACATTACGGAGACTCTTCCTGTCTGACAAATTACTGAATAACAGCAAAGCCATAATTACGATCAGTATAGCTGTAGCTTTTTGCCGGGCATTGCGGAATACACGTTTCATAAAATATTTCTCTTAAATGTCAGTAATTTAATATCTTCCCGGAAAATAAACAAAAAGAAGCACAATCACGCAAAGCGTCCTTAGACATGAAATAATTATTCATGCTTCAGCAGATTTTATAAGTTCTTTGATTTTTAGTAACTTTGCAGGCTTTTAAAACACACTCCTTTCTATGAAGCTGTCGCAATTCAAATTTGATCTACCACTCAATCTTATAGCACAACATCCGGCAAAGGCACGCGAAGAAAGCCGCCTGATGGTGGTGCACCGCGACACCGGGAAAATCGAACATAAAATATTCAAAGACATCCTCGGTTTTTTTAACGATAAGGATGTCATGATCGTAAACAATACCAAGGTATTTCCTGCCCGGCTCTATGGCCGCAAGGAAAAGACCGGCGCACGGATTGAAGTTTTCCTGCTCCGTGAGCTGAATAAGGCCAACAAGCTTTGGGATGTTATCGTTGACCCCGCCCGGAAAATACGGGTAGGAAACAAGCTTTATTTTGGCGAAAACGACGAACTGGTAGCTGAAGTAATTGACAATACCACTTCAAGGGGCCGGACAATCCGTTTTCTGTTCGACGGCGATGAGCAGGCATTCAGGGATACGCTGGAATTACTGGGTGAAACGCCATTGCCCAAATACATCAAACGCAAGCCGGATGAAGAGGACAAGGTCCGTTATCAGACCGTTTATGCGAAATACGAAGGCGCCGTTGCAGCGCCAACAGCCGGGCTTCACTTCAGCCGTGAGCTGATCAAAAGACTGGAGATCGTTGGTGTGAAATTTGCGGAAGTGACCCTGCACACCGGTCTGGGCACATTCCGGCCGATCGAGGTCGAAGATCTCTCCAAACACAAAATGGACGCTGAATATTTCAAGATAGACGAATACGCAGCCGGTATTGTCAACACCGCAAAAAAGGAAAGCAACCATATCTGCTCGGTAGGCACTACCACCATGCGGGCCATCGAAAGCTCGATAACTGCCGGCGGGCTGCTGAAGCCGGCAGAAGGATGGACCAATCTGTTCATCCATCCGCCGCATGAGTTTTCTATTGCCAATTCACTGATCACCAACTTCCATCTGCCCAAAACCAGCCTGCTCATTATGACCTGTGCATTTGCCGGTTACGAACTTGCCATGGAAGCCTATCAGACCGCTATCAAGGAGAAGTATCGCTTCTTCAGCTACGGTGACGCGATGCTCGTAATATGAGTTATGAGTTATGAGTTATGAGTTATGAATGATGAATTAGTTAGTTATTCATAATTCATAATTCATAACTCATCATTCATCATTCATCATTCATTGATCGTACAAATTTATCAAAACCCGCTTCATCCCGGAATACGGGCTGCAGCATCTTAAGCAGGTTTTTACGGTAGATCGGGTTGCCCATACCGATCAGCAGCTTGTCATCTGAGGCATCTGTAATGACTACCATTTCTAATGCAGGATCGCCTGAAACTGCATGAAGTATTATATCCTCAAACGAACCGGCGTTGTAAGGCAGGCGGTGCTTCCGGAACATCGTTTTGTATTTGCGCTTTACCTCCGGATCATTAAGATCTATCATCAGATCATATTCTTCATCACCGGCATGCACACGGAACGGAAAAGGAGCCGTGGCTGGATTGGGCGCTCCGGCTTTCGCTGCTTTCGGCAGGTCTGCCGCCCCATCATCCTGGGCAATGGCCGCTGCAGAGGCAATGCAGCCGGCAAGCAGAAAAAAAAGGGAAAACAACGCAGGATATCTTTTCACGGCAGACTATTTTTTACAAAGCTACTGCTTGTTTTTTGCCCGCCGGTCATTTCTTGTCGGTGATTTTCCGGGCGTTTCCTTACTGCCTTTCGCTTCTTTTACTGAGATGATCTGCCCCTGAAAATAAGTCATATCCAGATTATCAATCGCGTCAAACGCCTCAAACCGGTCGGCCATGCTGACGAAACCGAATTGCCGGGAACGCCCTGTAGTCGGGTCAATGATGACCCGTGCCGACAGCACATACCCAAATTCGTTAAAGAGCTTGAGCAAATCACCATTGGTTGTGTCCGGACTAAGGTTACCTACAAATAGATTCATAATTCCAACATTACCAGGTTCAACAATCCGGGAAGCAACCCGTGTATGATCAATGAAATTACAGGTATCTGTTAAAAAATGCAAATATATTTTGTG
>JBEBVQ010000180.1:0-5278 GCA_040392625.1 Taibaiella soli
GATATGATAGGATTGCTCTGCAAAAGAAGCCGCCTTGCTGAAGTTGTTGCTTTTATATTTGGTGGCGCTGTCCAGCAGTGCCTGTGCGGTTTGTGCCTGCGCGGTAATGCCTGCAAGCAGCAGACAGTAGGTTATACTGATTATTTTCCGTACGCGGTAGATCATACTTCTGAGGCTGTCACACAATATATAAAAAAGGTGGCAATGCAATTGCCACCTTTTTTATAGTATTAAGTCGTTAGTATCAAAGTATCAAGTCATTAGTATCAGGTAATAAGTCAAAATATCTTGTTACTTGCTACTTACGACTTGCTACTGTTGCATTAATCTTCGTCAATATTCAGATTACGCAGCTCGCTCATCGGCTCGCGGGAAGAGCTTTTCCGGCAACTGAAGTTTTTGGAAACGCCGATATTGAACTGCTGACCGAAGGTAAAGTCAAATTCTGTGCGTGTCAGAGAAGATCCCGCAGGAGGGTTTGAATTTTCAGCCCTGTATCCAATATGGCCGAATGCAAAATTCAACGCAAATCCTTTGCCCACGTGTACACCGATAGCCGGCATGATGTTGGCATAATAACCATCGCCCCTGCCTGTTGCAGGAAAGGGTCCCATCGTGGTATAAGTACCGGTATAGCCGCCGTTAAACTGGGCAAATGCGAAGAATGTATTGCTGAACGGGTGCGTATAGCGGAAAAAAGCTCCTGCATTGTATGTGTTCAATACCGTAGGATCGGGGGCGCCTAATGCCTGGGTGGAGAGCTGTGCCCAGCTAAGGTTGAGGCCCACCGTCATGTTGTCATTAAACTGATAGCCGATACCCGGTGTGAAATTCCACGACAGGGTTTTATCTTTATTGAAATCGGTGACCGTTGAAAAACCGGCATCACCATAAGCGAGAATGCTTCCGGCCTGGGGTGCGGCATACTGCGCCTGTACACCGGCAAAGCTACCTGCAGCCAAAAGAAAAAGAATTGCTTTTTTCATATAGTTGAGTTTGAGATTAACCTGGCAAAAGTAGGCGCAAATACGATGATATGCAACAACTAACAGCATTTTTTTAATAATGACCAGATACCTGTCCCTCAGCATGAACACTTTTTGCATATCGGGATTTAAATACCAGAACGGGCATTCCCAACTCATTTAAACCAACTGCTGTACATGACATAATTGTTTGCGATCCGCTCCACCTCTCCCTGAAGCAATTCCGGGCTGATCTCTTTTATTTTCTTTGCCGGTACGCCCGCGAAAATGCTGCCTGCCGGTACGTCCGTATCTTCCAGTACCACTGCACCGGCAGCAATGATACTGTTGGCGCCGATACGTACGCCGTCCATGATGATGGCGCCCATACCGATCAGCACATTGTCTGCCACGGTGCATCCGTGCACAATGGCATGGTGGCCGATGGAAACATTATTCCCGATGATCGTTTTGGTCTTTTGGTAGGTGCAATGAATACAGGCGCCGTCCTGTACATTTACCTTATTGCCGATCCGGATGCTGTTCACATCGCCGCGTATCACGGCATTGAACCACACGCTGCACTCCGCGCCCATGATCACATCGCCGGCAATAGTGGCATTGGGCGCCAGGAAACAATCGTCGGGGATCCGGGGATAAACATTCTTTACCGGCAGGATGAGTGCAGAGCGGTCCATAGGCTGTTTTTTAAGTATCATGCAATATCCGGATATCATACGGAATGATGGCCGGAGACAGGTAAAAATACGGTATCGCTTGGTAATTACAATTAGTAGCAGTTATTCCGAATTCAATGCCGCCCATCAACAAAACACAAAAGGCCGCCTGTCGGCGACCTTTTGATCAAATAATAAAAAATAAGCGCTGCGTTATTACGGAGCAGGAACAGGTTCAACTGCAGGATCTTCAACCGGAGGAACGGTAGTATCCGGAGTGATCGGAGCAACCGGCTCTTCGATTTCCGGAGCAACAGTTGTTTCTTCGATTACAGTTTCGCTTTCAGTAGATTCGCCACCACCGCAGGAAGCGAAAAACAGACCTAATGTCAGGGCAAGAACGCCAAATTTTACGAATTTCATGATTTGCTTTTTTAATTTAGATATTTATACGCATTCATGGGAAAAGTAACCCACGTTAAATAAATATTATTTGTCAATTATTGTTTTACGCTGATAATCAATGTTATAGTATTCAAGAACGATCGCTAAAATAATCCAATTCCTCCTGCAGGTGCAGAAACGGATAGCGGGTAATGAGCGATCGTACCCGGGCTGCATAATCTGCCCTGAACTGCCGGTGCGCCTGCGTATCCGGGAACCGGGGACGGTGATTGCGGGCGGTGGTGATGTCGAGCACTTCCTTCATCACCGGTTTTGTACCGGGTGAGAGGCAGAGCTCCGTAAATTGCTCCCATACAAATGAGGTGGCGGCATAGTTGGGATGCACCATATCTATATCATAGAACCGGTAATCGCGCAATACGTCTATGACCAGCTCATAAGCGGGGAAATAATGCACCTGATCATACCGGTTGCAAAGCGTATGGACAGCCTCAAGCAGCCGTGCTTTGCTGCGGTTATTGTCCGTCACGCCATCGCGGATATGCCGCACGGGACTGATGGTAAACAATACCTGTACGACGGGGTTCAGGCGGAAAAGGTCTTCGAGGGTATGTGCAAGTGTGTCTGTGATATGCGTGATCTCCAGCAATCGTTTGTCGAACCATTGGCCCGGGGCGCGGTGATTATTGGCCACCGGGCGATCATTTTCCTTCAGGTAATACTGGAATGCGGAGCCGAGTGTAATGATCACGAAACCGGCCTGCCGGATGAAATCCGCAGCCATTTCCTGCGAGCGGTTGATCAACGCCAATGCCTCCTGTTTATCCGGGTGGGAAAACCGGGTGTGATGATCCCAACTGTTCCATAATTCATTGAGGTAAAAAAGATCATCTTCATGATACGCTTTGCCGGCAATATAGCTGTCGATACCGGAAGCGACACTCAGCGGGTTGAATAATATCCCATGCGGATTTCCGAGGACAGAGAATTTATGCAGTGCCAGCCGGTCGTGGATATGCTCCGTAAAGCAGGAGCCGGTTAGCAGGATCTTGTCGGCATAGGTGATCTGTTTCGGCAGCGGCGGGAAGGACGGGTTGAGCATGAATGGCATGGTGCAAAGGTACGAACCGTAGAGACGTTGCATGCAACGTCTCTTGTGGTTTGTTCAGAACAATTATCAGAATCATTTTTTCCTCTTTTGCATTAATCGCTGTAAGTTTATAAACTCAACCATAAAGTATGAAAAAGCTGATCCTCTTTATCACATTGCCTTTCGCATTGATTACTGCTTGTAGCAATCCACAGCCAAAGCAGTCGGAAGTACAGGCATTCCTCGATGAATACACGAAAGAATTTGTACGCCTCTATACCGAGGCATCGGAAGGCCAATGGAAATCGCTGACCGAAATCCGGGAAGGAGATTCGGCGAATGTGATCCGGGCCAGGAAAGCGGATGAAGCGATGGCGGCATTTACCGGCAGTAAAGAAAATATTGAAAAAGCCCGGGCTTTTCTGGATAATCCCGAAACGCTTACGGCAATAGAAAAAAAGCAACTGGAGCAAATACTGTATGCCGCCGCAAACAACCCGCAGACCATACCGGACATTGTGAAGGAGCGCATCAAGGCGGAAAATGATCAGTCTCAACTATTGTATGGTTTCCAGTTTATGATCGACAAGAAAAAGGTAAGCACCAACGAGATCGATGATATACTGAAAAACGAAACCGACCTGCCGTTGCGTCTGCTGGCGTGGAATGCCAGCAAAGAAGTAGGGCCGGTATTGAAGCCGGGTCTGGTGAACCTGCGCAACCTGCGCAATCAGACGGTGCAGGCGCTGGGTTACCCGGATTATTTTACCTACCAGGTGAGCGATTATGACATGACTGCCGGTGAAATGATGCAGACCATGGACCGGCTGATACAGGAAGTATGGCCATTGTACCGGGAGCTGCATACCTATATGCGTTATGAGCTGGCCGCAAAATATAAAGTAGAAGAAGTACCCGATCTCCTGCCCGCCCACTGGCTACCCAATCGCTGGGGCCAGGACTGGAGCGCTGCCATTGAAGTAGAAGGCCTCAATCTCGACAGTGTATTCAAAACAAAGACAGCAGAGTGGATCGTGCGCGAAGGCGAAAAGCTTTATACCAGTATCGGTTTTGAGCCGCTGCCGGAAGTGTTTTGGGAGAAGTCCAGCCTGTATCCTTATCCTGTTGATTCGTCCGTTAAAAAGAATACCCATGCTTCGGCATGGCATATAGATCTCAACCACGACGTGCGCAGCCTGATGAGCGTTGAGCCAAATGCGGAGTGGTTCGAAACGGCCAACCACGAACTGGGACATATCTATTACTATCTGACGTACACCAATGATGACGTGCCGCCGTTGCTGCGCGGCGGCGCCAACCGGGCATATCATGAAGCGATCGGCAGCATGATGGGCATGGCGGCAATGCAGCAGCCTTACCTGGCCGGCCGCGGATTGATTGGCGCCGATGTGCAGACGGATAATATCCGGGCGTTGCTGAAAGAGGCGATGAATGCGGTAGTGTTTATTTTCTTTTCATCCGGCACGATGAGCCATTTTGAGAAAGATCTGTATGTAAACAATCTTCCGGAAGACCAGTTTAATGCGCGGTGGTGGGCGCTTTCGGAGAAATACCAGGGTATCGTACCGCCATCGGAGCGAGGTGAGCAATTCTGTGATGCCGCTACCAAAACACATATCAACGATGACCCTGCACAGTATTATGATTACGCACTCTCGTATGTAATACTATACCAGTTGCACAACCATATCGCCAAAAACATCCTGAAGCAGGATCCCCGTGCCACAAATTATTATGGTCAGAAGGCGGTGGGAGATTTCCTGAAAAAGATCATGTACCCGGGCGCATCCAAAGACTGGCGGGAGGTATTGAAAGAGTCTACCGGCGATGAGATCAATGCCAAAGCCATGCTGGAATATTTCAGTCCGCTGGTATCCTGGCTGAAGGAGCAGAACAAAGGGCGGAAGTATACGTTGCCGGAAGGGTTGCAGTAAGCCGGGAAGACGCTGCGTTTTTTGCAAGATTGAAAGATGGGGTTTAAAAATTTCGTTTTGTGGGAATAACTGTGCCATATTTTGGCGTAGCCTGCGGCTATTTTTGTCCAAATCTGATAAATCATAGCATATGGATCATCACAAACCCGGTTTTGAATGCGCTTCCCTTGGGGGCTGGAGTGGGCA
>JBEBVQ010000181.1:0-5275 GCA_040392625.1 Taibaiella soli
TACTGGCCAGGCTACATGGCCGGATGCTGAGTTGACAGCATGTTGTGTAAAAATATATTTCATTCATCCCCCATCATTCAAAATTCACCCATCCCCGTTAGGGCAATCACGCAGGGTTGCCCCTACAATCACTCCTCACCCCTCATCCCTCACTCCTCATCCCTCATTCCTGATATCCTCACCTCTGGGTTATTTCCAGCACTTTGGTAGGTTCCAGGTTGGCATTACGAATGGCCACATTGCGGGCGGTATTTTGTGCAAGCGCTATAAACGCATCACGGGAGACCGGCTCATCATTGAGCACAGCAGGTATGCCCCTGTCGCCGCCTTCGCGGATGCTTTGCACGATCGGCACCTCTCCGAGGAAAGGCAATTCAAACTGGTCGGCGAGTGTCTGTCCGCCGCCTTTCCCAAAGATATAGTACTTGTTTTCGGGCAGCTCTGCGGGTGTGAAGTAAGCCATATTCTCCACAACGCCGAGGACCGGCACATTGATCTGCTGCTGCTTCAGCATCATGATCGCCTTGCGGGCATCTGCGGCCGCTACGGGCTGCGGCGTAGTCACGATCACCGCACCGGTAACGGGGATGGTTTGTACCAACGTCAGGTGCACATCGCCTGTACCCGGCGGCAGGTCAATAATGAGATAGTCAAGCTCTCCCCAGTGTACATCTGAAATGAACTGCCGGATCGCCGAGCTGGCCATAGGCCCGCGCCAGATCACTGCCTGCTTCTCATCGATCAGTAACCCTATCGACATGGCTTTGATGCCGTAACGCTCTATCGGCACGATCTTGCCTTTCCCGCCATCATCCATCATCTTGGGGCGCTCATCGCGGATGCCCAGCATGATCGGTACGGAAGGGCCATAAATATCTGCGTCCATCAGACCCACACTCGCGCCTTCCTGGGCCAGCGCCAGCGCGAGATTGGTGGAAACAGTGGATTTACCCACCCCTCCCTTTCCTGATGCTACTACAATAATATTTTTCACACCGGGCAGCACCGCTTTATTATCCTGGCGGTTGCTGTTCACCCGTGCGCTCATATGGACGGTCACTACTGCTTCTTTATCTACTAACAGCCGGATGGCGTTGATGCATGCCCGTTCGATCATCTCTTTCAGCGGACAGGCAGGCGTGGTGAGTATCACCGTAAATGAAATATTCTTTCCTTCGATCTCTATATCGCGCACCATATTCAATGTCACAAGGTCTTTGCCCAGATCAGGCTCCTGCACATTGCTCAATGCGTTTAATACTGCCTCTTTCGTTATCATGTAAACCTTTGTTAAAATGCCTGGTAATAAACGCAAAAGTACATCATGCCGGCTTTCTTTGCGCATAATAGCTATCATACTTATCAATAGAGCGACCGGAAATATTGATGGATGGCTCTTTACACTTATCTTTGTGCATATACATGATGAGATATTACAAATATGCTCTGCTATTTTTCTGCTTTGGCATACTGCAGCAGGTTCAGGGACAGGTATCACAAGATGATATTGTGCAGATCAACGGCGTAGTGATGACTGCGGACAGTCTTCGTGCGGTGCCCGGCGTAACGGTGGTGGTCAAAAACAAGAATCGCGGCGTATATGCCAGTGATGTAGGTGTATTCTCCATTGTGGTGCAGAAAGGGGATACGCTGCAGTTTTCGTCGCTGGGCTTCCGGGGTAAGGAATATCCGGTACCGGAAGATTTGCAGGGTACTTATTTCAGCTTGATCCAATTGATGGTACAGGATACGTTTTATCTGCCTGAGACCATCATTCGACCCGTACCATCGAAAGATGAATTTGACTATGCTTTCCGGCACTGGCGCATCCCTGATGATAAATATGAGATAGCCCGGAAGAATACCAATGCACTGGCGCTGCGGGCTTTGGCCTATACCCTGCCCCGTGACGGACGGGAGAGCCAGGCGGTGTACCAGAATATCCAGGCTCAGCAGGCTTATTATTACGGGCAGGTGCGCCCAATCACCGTCATGAATCCTCTTGCCTGGGCGGAGTTTTTTGAAGCCTGGAAGCGGGGGGATTTCCGGAAGAAATATTGATTTGACGGTTTAATTTTTCAACATTAAGGCATTCAGGAATTGAGGACATTGAGATTTTGTCCTGAATGTTCTTAACTCCTTAATTTCTTAATGGTTTAATTTTCCCAACATTAAGGACATCAGAATAAGTAAACCAGCCGGAATGTAAACAGATTATTGAGCTGATTGCCGCCGCCATACCCTGCCGGAACGCGGGCCGGATCACGGATCGTAGATAAAGAATAGGCAAAGCGCCCGGAAAAAAACCAGTTGCCATAAAGCTGATAGCTCGCGCCGAAGATCATATTGATATCCTGCTCCAGAAATGAATACAACTCGCTGTCGAGATTAACAGGCGCAATGGTCTCCGCCGTCTCCTCAGAGCTGATCAGGTAACCATACGAAGCGCCCAGGCTGTAATGGAAACGTCCTCCCGGCATCAGGTGCAGTAACAGAGGCACATCCACATAATTCAGCTTCATATCATACCGCTCAACGCCCGGCCCCGAATAGGCCGACTCTGTGATCTGACGCATCTTGCTGCCTTTCTGGGAGAATGTGATCTCAAGACTGGCGCCGATCATCGGCGAAAAGCGGGCATAAACCACCGGTCCTGCATTCAGCCCTACTTTGTTGTAACCCGCAAACCCGTCGCCGTCCACCTGTGAGAAATTGACCCCCGCAGCAATCCCGCCCCAGAAGCTGCGATATTCGTCCGCAAAAGGAGATTCCGGACGTTGTGCGCCGGCGTCTGTCGACACCAGACAGCAAAAAGCACACAAAAATCCCAGCCGTCGCACAAATAGGAACATAGGTACAAAGATGCTGCTAAAAACCTTAAAATTAAAATCCGGCAGAAATTCTTTATAAAATCATCCGGCAGGAAAGTTTTGGAAAATTCCACCGAATAACCACATCTTTGCGGAGATAAGCATTTAATTTTCACCCGGTAAAAAAAAGCCTGAAAAATGTCATACAGGATCGGACAGGGCATAGATTTTCATCAACTGGCGGCAGGCAGGCCGTTGTGGTTAGGCGGCATACAAATCCCTCATGAGAAAGGTGGTGTGGGTCATTCTGACGCCGATGTGCTGCTCCATGCCATTTGCGATGCCATGCTCGGCGCACTCGGACTCGGCGATATCGGGCTGCATTTCCCCAATACCAGCCCGGCCTATAAGGACATAGACAGCAAAATACTCCTTCAGCGCAGCCACAAGCTGATACGGGAAAAAGGATATGCTATCGTGAATATCGACAGCACGATCCTGCTGCAGGAACCAAAGATCCTGCCCTACATGGATGGCATGAGAGCCGCGATCGCACAAACGCTCCGCATTCCCTGCGCAGACATCTCCATTAAAGCCACAACTACCGAGCAGATGAGCTTTGTAGGACGCGAAGAAGGGATCGTTGCGCTGGCCAATGTGCTGCTTCGTAAATATTAAGGATACCGTGGTCAGGCCTTTGCCTTTGCCACCTCATCACGGATATTGGCAGCAGTGTTTTTGCTTTCTTCGAGGATCGTGAGTATCCGGTTGCGTACATCATCCGACAGTCCGTTGATCTCCTGCTCCAGCACATGCTTCAGGTCTTCCAGCTCTATGCCGGCATTACCCATCAGGCGATCCCATTTTTCTTTCCATTTTTCTGCCGTCTCCGCAATATGCTCACGCATTTCCGATCCCTTTTCGGGCGCCAGCAACAGTCCGGCTACAGCCCCAACGATCACCCCGGCTAAGAATTTTGTCATAACGATACATTTATTGAAAACTAAGGTACTGAAAAATTGTGCCAGCAGGGGTGTCAGGGATTGAATGTAGATGTTCCCTCAACCCTCAATCCTCATCCCTGAATCTAATATCTTATTTGTCGCGCCCGTCCGTTGTTGTACATATTCCCGGATGCCGGCCTGCATCCGCTGCAATTGAGGTATATTATTTATGAACTGGTGAAAAGCCTGCCTGCATTCCGGTGTGGATTGTATGGATATGGCATGATGGCGCTGCACCATCTCTCTTGCCTCCACAAACTTCCGGTAGTTCGGGCCAAACACCACCGGAAGGCCGAAAACAGCCGGCTCCAGGATGTTGTGGATACCGCCTTTCTGAAAACCACCTCCCACATATGCTATCTCCCCGTACCGGTACAAGGCCGACAACATGCCGATATTATCTATCAGCAACACCCTTTTCCCCGCATCGCCTGTGCCCACCTGCAGCTCCGAATACAATACTACATCATCCCTAAACTGGCGCTGCAGTTCCCTGATATGTCCGGCGTCTATTTCATGCGGCGCCAGTACCAGTTTCCAGTCATGCGGGAAAACATGCCAGGCTTCATGTAATATATTTTCATCGGCGGGCCAGGTGCTGCCAGCAATGATCAATCTGTTATTGCCACGGAATGTTTCAAGCAGCGGGAATGATTGCGACTGTGCTGCGATTTCCGTCACCCGGTCGTACCGTGTATCTCCTGCTACAGTTACCCTTTCCGTGATACCTATACCGGCGAGCAGGCGGTCCGACTGTTCATCCTGAACAAAAATGCGGGAGAATTTCCCAAGCAGTTGGCGGAAGAAACCACCATACCAGCGGAAGAATACCTGCTCCGGACGGAAGGCAGCAGAGATCAATATAACCGGAATATTACGGGTTTGCAGCGTATGCAGATAATGATACCAGTACTCGTACTTCACGAATATCACCCGTTCGGGCGCCACCATATCTATAAAAGCCCGGGCATTTTTCTGCCCGTCAGCAGGCAGGTAAAATATGTGGTCGGCGCCCGGATAGTTTTTGCGCACTTCATACCCTGAAGGAGAGAAGAATGTCAGCACGACCGCATAATCCGGATATTGCTTTTTAAACGCTTCGATCAGCGGTCGTCCCTGTTCAAATTCACCCAGTGAAGCACAATGTATCCAAAGCCGCTTTTTACCGGCTGTAGATGCCAGTGCCCGGGGAATATGTTTCCGCCAGCCGCGTCTGCCCGCCACCCATTTCCGTGCTTTGGAATGGAACAGAGCCGCTATCTGCAATACAGCAGTATAACCTGCAAGAAAAATGTTGTAGAAAAAAAGGGACACAGGCAAAATTACCAACTTTCTGAAACAGGATTGCTGAACAATTACATTATAAATGATCAGGCATATTCACACAAGCCCACATTTGTTCAATATGACATTTAAATGTACCTTTATATGAAATACAATTCACATGAAGGCAATATGTAC
>JBEBVQ010000182.1:0-5259 GCA_040392625.1 Taibaiella soli
AGGAGGTAAACATTTCCGATCTGCCGCTTATCCATCATTGGCCAATGGACGGCGGCGCCTTTGTCACCCTGCCCCAGGTCTATACCGAAGATGCGGACGCCCCGGGTGTCATGAAATCGAACCTGGGCATGTACCGCATACAGCTTACGGGCAACGATTACATTCCGGATAAAGAGATCGGGCTGCATTATCAGTTGCACCGCGGTATAGGCATCCACCAGACCAAAGCCGCGGCTAAAGGACAGCCGATGAAAGTAAGCTGCTTTGTCGGCGGTCCGCCTTCCCATTCCCTGGCAGCCGTCATGCCTTTGCCGGAAGGGATCAGCGAGCTGACCTTCGCCGGCCTGCTTGGCGGGCGGCGTTTCCGGTACCGGTATGAAGACGGATTTTGCATCAGCACAGATGCCGATTTTGTGATCACCGGCGAAGTATATCCCGGGGAAAACAAACCCGAAGGGCCTTTCGGCGACCACCTCGGTTATTACAGTCTTACCCATCCTTTCCCTGTGATGCGGGTGCATAAAGTGTACGCCCGCAAAAATGCGATCTGGCCCTTTACCGTGGTAGGCCGCCCGCCGCAGGAAGATACCAGCTTCGGCGCTTTAATACACGAGCTTACCGGCGATGCCATACCCGCTGAAATACCCGGCGTAAAGGAAGTCCATGCCGTGGATGCAGCCGGAGTACACCCTTTGCTGCTTGCCATCGGCAGCGAAAGATATACGCCTTATCTTACAGACCGCAGACCCGCCGAGATCCGTACCATTGCCAACCATATCCTGGGCACCGGGCAACTGAGCCTGGCCAAATACCTGTTCATCACTGCCGACGATACCAACCGCCTGCATACGCATGATGTACAGGAGTATCTGGAATACGTACTGTGCCGCCTGGATACACAACGCGATATTCATTTCCATACCAACACCACCATTGATACGCTGGATTATTCCGGCACGGATATCAACAGCGGCAGCAAGGTGGTATTTGCAGCATATGGGACGCCGTTAAGAACATTATGCCGGGAAACGCCTGATATATTTAAGGAAATGCCGGTTTTCTCCGATCCGCAGCTCGCCATGCCGGGCGTTGTAATCGTACAAGGCCCTCAGTTCACCGGATATGAGCAGGCGCAGCAGGAAATGGATACCTACAGCAAAGCTTTCTTATCAAAAACATCCATGCCTGCAGATACTGCATTGATCGTGGTGTGTGATGACAGTCGCTTTACCGCTGCCACACTGAATAATTTCCTGTGGGTCACTTTCACCCGCAGCAATCCATCCCACGATATCTACGGCATAGACAGCTTTATCCGGTTCAAGCACTGGGGCTGCAACGGACCGGTTATCATTGATGCGCGTACCAAGCCGCACCATGCCCCGCCGCTTATCCCCGACCCCGAAACGGAAAAGAAAGTTGACCGTCTTTTTGAAAAAGGCGGGCCGCTGCACCAATGGCGGTAAATCCGATACTGTGTGATACTTTTGCATTTCCTGAACCATTATCCATGAGCGAAGAGAAATCATTAAATTTCATTGAAGAGATCATCGAGAATGATCTGGCCGCAGGCAAATATCCCGACGGTATCCAGACCCGCTTTCCGCCCGAACCGAATGGCTATCTCCATATCGGTCATGCAAAATCTATTTGCCTGAATTTCGGGCTGGCAAAGAAATACAACGGTCTGTGCAACCTCCGCTTTGATGATACCAACCCTTCCACGGAAGAAACGGAATATGTGGACAGCATCAAAGCAGATATACAATGGCTGGGATTTGAATGGGCAAAGGAACTTTATGCCTCAGACTACTTTGAGCAATTGTATGAATATGCCATCAGGCTGATCCGGAAAGGACTTGCCTACGTGGACGACAGCAGCAGTGAAGAGATAGCGGCAACTAAAGGCTCCACCACCGCGCCCGGTAAAAACAGCGCCTATCGTAACCGCAGCGTGGAAGAAAACCTGCAGCTTTTCGATGCAATGCGCGCAGGTAAATACAAAGACGGGGAAAAAGTGCTGCGGGCCAAAATAGATATGGCGCATCCCAACCTGCTGATGCGAGACCCGGTCATTTACCGGATAAAGCATGCACACCACCATCGCACCGGCGATACATGGTGCCTCTACCCGATGTACGATTTTGCACACGGCCAGAGCGACAGTATTGAAAGAGTTACTCATTCCATCTGCACATTGGAGTTTATCCACCACCGGCCGCTCTACGACTGGCTGATCGAGCAGCTTGAAATATTCCCTTCCCGCCAATATGAATTTGCACGCCTCAACATGACTTATACCGTGATGAGCAAACGTAAATTGCTCCAACTGGTACAGGAAAAACATGTGGACGGATGGGATGATCCGCGTATGCCCACGATCAGCGGTATGCGCCGTCGCGGATATCCGCCGGAAGCAATACGGAAATTTTGCGATACAATCGGCATAGCCAAACGCGAAAACCTGATTGACGTCGGGTTGCTGGAATTTTGTGTACGTGAACACCTGAATAAAGTCACCAACCGTGTTATGGCGGTGCTGGATCCGGTAAAGCTGATCATCACCAATTATCCCGAAGGACAGACCGAAGAGATGCAAACCGAGAATAATCCTGAAGATCCTGCTGCAGGCAGTCGCAGCATACCTTTTAGCCGGGAATTGTGGATCGAACGGGAAGATTTTATGGAACAGCCGCCTAAAAAGTTTTTCCGGTTAAGCCCCGGGCGCAGCGTTCGTCTGAAGAGCGCGTATATTATCCAGTGCGATGATTACAAGAAAGATGCAGACGGCAATATCACGGAAATATACTGTAGCTATCTGCCCGAAAGCAAAAGCGGCAGCGACATCAGCGGATTGAATGTGAAAGGTACCATCCACTGGGTGAGTGTACCACACGCAAAAACGGCTGAAGTGCGCCTGTACGACCGGTTGTTTAAAGTCGAGGATCCGTCTTCGGAAGAAGGCGATTTTAAAGAGTATATCAATCCGGATTCTATGACGGTATTACGCAAGGTATATACAGAACCGGCGCTGGCATCGGCACAGGCAGGTACATGTTATCAATTCCTGCGCAAAGGATATTTTTCTGTTGATCCGGCCAGCACAGGCGATCATCTGATATTTAACCGGGCAGCCACACTCAGGGATACCTGGGCAAAGGAATCGGGAAAGTAACCGGCACTCATCGTGTCAGCCGTTTATATTCTTCGTTGCTGATGATATGAAATCCCTCCGGTACACGGAAGAGCGAACGCTCCATAGGAGCAGCCAGCAGATAATCTGAATGAAAACGCATCAGGATACCTGCTTCATTTTTGATCTCAAATGAAAGGGGCAGGGAAGAAATACCGGGCAGCCACTCATACATCAGCGGTTCCGACAGCTTCCGCTCTTTAGTATAACACAGATGAGCCGTTGTACCATCGGTATAGCGGACGGTTGCCGGCTGACAAGCATGTCCGGCAATCGATCGCTTTTCTTCACGGAGATCGGTGATAGTAAACTTCCGGTATTTTTTTAAAGGCGCTTCCATATCCTCACGGGTAAGCTGCACCGCATATTGCTTGCCGGCGGTTGTCTGAAGGGAATAGCCCATACGCTTGCTGCCGTCCCATATCAGGACGTACCGGTAGCCGTTGTCCAGCTCCAGTTCTTTACGGATCATCCGGTTCCTGATGTATATGCGGTAAGTGCCGGAATGACTGGTGATACCCGCGGAGCTTTCTCCGGGATCCATAGTTACCGTATATACGATACACCCTTCGGTAAAAGACTCCTGCGCAGCCGCCGACGCACACAACAGCAATAACGGCAGCAACGCAATCATATAGTACTTACAATGGCTCATGATATTTTCTGTACGGGATATCATACAGCAATATACGTCCGTGCATTAAGAGTCACAAATCTAAACGGCAAAAAAATGAACTGAAAAATGAACCATTAAGAAATTAAGGAGTTAAGAACATTAAGAACACACACTCCTTAATGCCCTCAATGCCTTAATGTCTCAATGGTGAAAAAATAAACTAAGCAGTGACGCTGATTACCCCTTGCATCTGCCGGATAGCTGCAGATAATGTTTCGTCTTTTTTGGCAAAACAAAACCGGATCAACCTGTCATCTTTTCTATTTTGATAAAAAGCGCTGACCGGTATTGTAGCGACGCCGCATGTTGTCGTCAACCATTGCGCAAACTCCGTATCAGGGAGAGCGCTGATGCGCTCGTAACCCGCTATCTGAAAATAGCTGCCTGCAGAAGGTGTGTAAATCGTAAACGGCAGCGTACGGATCATATCCAGGAAATGATCCCTCTTCTGCTGCATCATGGCATGAACAGGAGGATGCGGCTGCGACAAGTATCCCGCAAGCGCCATCTGAGCCGGCGTATGTACTGAAAACGCCAGGAACTGATGTATCCGCCGAAATGCTTTGGAGGATGCAGGCGGCGCTACACAATAACCGATCTTCCAGCCGGTATTATGATATACCTTCCCGAAAGAATAAACAGCAAAACTCCGCTCCCGCAATTCAGGATACTGCAACACACTGCAATGCCGTTGTCCGTCGTACACCAGTTGCTCATACACTTCATCAGAGATTACGACAATATCCGTATCACGCACCAGGTCTGCAAGTGTATGCCAGTCTTCATCCTGCCATACGGCGCCTGTCGGGTTATGCGGCGTGTTCACAATGATCGCGCGGGTACGGGGCGTTATGGCATCTTTTACTGCATCCCAGTCAACTGTGAATTCCGGCGCCCGGAGCGATACCGGCACAACGTGTGCGCCGTTCATTTCGATGTTGGGTATATAGCTGTCGTATGCCGGCTCCAGTATGATCACTTCGTCGCCCGGGGTGAGCACGGCCGTAAGCGCCGTATAAACCGCGTAAGTAGCGCCGGGTGTAACCGTGATCTCTTCAGCAGGGTCAACAGCAATACCATGCCGCTCACTCAATCCTGCTGCAATTGCCTCGCGCAGTAAAGGCAGACCTGCCATAGGCGCATACTGATTATGCCCTGCTGCCGCTGCTTCATGCAGGTACATAGCCAGAGCAGGATCCACCTGGAAATCAGGAAAACCCTGCGACAGGTTGATAGCGCCGTGCTGCTGTGCGAGCGCACTCATCACGGTAAAAATCGTTGTGTCGGCAGCCGAGTGTTTGGGAGGTAAAGTGAGCATTTATTTTAAATGAGCCAGTTAGTAGATGTGTGCTGATTACTATTGAAAAGTTTTTGTGTTTTACCTTCTTTT
>JBEBVQ010000183.1:0-5170 GCA_040392625.1 Taibaiella soli
AGTATGCCCGTCCGGAGCACTCGCTCCGGCGTATAGTTACCAGTAGTCTTTTTAACATCGGCGAAGCTTTTTACCGGAAAGGCAATTACGGGTTGTCTGCCTATTATTTCTACCAGGTACTCGGCCGGACAAGTCAGCTGCAGGATACAGCATCCAAGAAAAACGTATTGAAATCATGCAATCGTCTTGCGGCTATATGGGAAAACCTGAAAGTGCCCGAACATGCATTATATTATGCGAATATGCAGGAAAGCCTGGCAAAACGCGGAAAAGATACGCTCGCATGGGCTACAGCTCTTTCTACCAAAGGAACATTATACTGTAACAAGGAAGAATATGAACAGGCGCTGCAGTACTATGCAAATGCCCTGAAATTTGAAAAGAGTTTGGGAGGCAGATCCAATATCTCCAACCAACAGGTGATCATAAATAACATTGCCAACATCCACATCCGCCAGGGGAATATGGCAGAAGGCATACATTACGCTGAAGAAGCATTGCAGCTATCGCTCGATCATAAGATACTCTTAGGTTCCATCAGTGCCCGCAGCACCCTGGGCGATGCTTACAGACGATCGGGAATGTACAAAAAAGCAGAACAATACCTGGAAGCTGCATTACACGATGCACGTGCTAACGGAGTAAATGATAAAGCTGCATTCATTCATCTGAACCTTGCCAACACTTATTCTGCTACCCGGCATTACCATAAAGCCCTTACTCATCTTTATCAATACGTCAATGCTCAGGACAGCTTCCGGGGTAAAAGAAATGCGGAGGCAGCCGGCATTCTGGAAACAAAATACCGCACATCCGAAAAGGACCGTCAACTGGCAGAAAAACAGGTGGAATTACTACAACAGCAAAATAAAATACACACTAAAAACACATGGATCGCCGGTATATCCGCCGGCGCATTATTGCTCTCCGTTACGCTCGTTACCCTGTACCGCAACAACAGGCACAAACAGCGCCTGCAGCAAAGCCAGATACATATGCTCCGGCAGGAGCAGGAGCTGATCCGGCTCAGGGCTATGATGAACGGCGAAGAGAAGGAAAGAGCACGCATTGCCAGAGAACTCCATGACGGGATCGGGGGTATGCTGGCCGCTATTAAAATGAATATGGATACCGTACAGGAGGAAGATATTCATAAAGACAAAACGAAGCTCCACAAGTTGATGCGTATGGTAGAAGAAACAACTACAGAAGTACGGAAAACGGCACATAACCTGATGCCGGATATACTTACGCGCCACAACCTGGAACAAGCCCTGCAAATCTATTGTGAACGCATCAATGCCGGCGAAGGGCTACAGGTACAGCTCCGGCTGTACGGCCCTTTATCCGGTATAGATAAACATATTGAGCTGACGCTGTACAGGATCATCCAGGAACTGACAAAAAACATTATTAAACATGCGCACGCTACCGAAGCTGTTATTGAACTATCCCGCGCACAGGAGATCATCAATATCACAGTAGAAGACAACGGGCAAGGCTTTAACCCGGAAATAAACAACAACGGATTCGGACTGCAGAACCTCCGCTATCGTGTCCAGGCCCTGCGGGGTGAACTTTCCATAGAATCGGCGCCGGGTATCGGCACCACCATACTGATTGAATTCGATCTTAATAAACTGCACCATACTTTTGCCACATGAACATCAGGATTGCCATAGCAGACGATCACCCGATGATCATAGACGGATTGCAGAATATGCTCGCCGGATATGATCACATTTCGCTTACAGCTACCTATGCCAACGGCCACCAACTGATGGAAGGATTACAATTCGGCACGCCGGATGTATTACTGCTCGATATCCAGCTGCCCGGAAAAACAGGTGACGAACTGGCCCCGCTGATCCTGAAAAAGTTCCCTGATGTCCGGATATTGGCGCTTACCAACTTCGACAGTATGCTGTACGTGCACAATATGCTGCGTAACGGCGTGCTCGGCTATCTGTTGAAAACAACAGACAAGCAAACATTACTCAAAGCAATTGAAACCGTATATCAGGGAGAGAAATTTCTTGAGCGGGATATGCAGGAGAAACTACACCAGTACACCTCCAATATGAAACGGAATATCTACTCAAAGGTCACGCTGACGATACGGGAAAAGCAGATACTGCAGCTTATTATAAACGGATGCACCAGTCAGAAGATCGGCGAGCAGCTTTTTCTCAGCCTGAAGACCGTGGAAAACTACCGCTCCCGGATATTCATCAAGCTGGACGTAAAAAACATGGCTGAGCTTACCAAAAAGGCGCTGGCTTTGGGCCTTGCCGGTTAAATCTCTATATACATCAGGAAGCCAGGCTTTCCAGCACTGCGGCGATCAGTGATATTACCAGGCTAAACAACAGCGCATACAAAAAACCATCTACCGCGAACCCGGGCACCAGCTTTGAACACAGGATCACAATGACGGCATTGATCACAAGCAGGAACAAACCTAATGTAAATATTGTGATCGGTATGGTGAGGATCACCAGCAGCGGCTTCAGAAATGCATTCAGTACCGCCAGCACGATCGCGACGATAATCGCTGTCGTGAAATTTTTCACATGCACACCCGGGAGGATATAAGATCCCGCAAATACGGCCAGCGTATTGATCAGAAGTTTAAGCAGTAATCCCATAGTATGATCTGTTTAATTTGAAAATTTGGGAATTTGAAAATGATCCTAAAAATGTGAAAAATGTGTTGAATGTGTTAAATGTGATGGACACATTCGTCACATTCAACACATTTGTCACATTCAACACATCAAATATACTGTTTTTATTTACAAGGGATCATACGGGAATTGCAAAGGATCGGGATATGTAAAGCGGAATCCTGAATGAACAATCTTATCCGCCGCCACTTCTTTCCAGGGCGTAACAGGCGGATGCTCATACGAAGCCGGCAGGTCGAAACCCAGCAATGCAGCATTACACTCATAGACGGAACGTCTTGACGGATGCGCCGGGGCAATGCCGTTGAATGTTTCTCTCCAAAGCTCTTTTTCGATCACCCACCCGATGAGGCGCACCGCATCATCACGATGAATGTAATTTACCGGCGGATGCCCCGCCACCTGTTCTTTACCGGAAAAATGTTTCCCCGGTATGCGGTTGCCACCGATCAGTCCACCCAGCCGCAGCACCGTCAGCGCATACGCACCGGATGTACGAATTGCTTCTTCTGCACGAAAGATGGATTTACTGCCTGTATTTTCTTCTGTAACCTTATCGGTTTCCCGCACGATACCGTTGTTGTCCGGATACACCGAAGTAGAACTGATATAAATGATCTGCTGCACACCATGCTTTAGCGCCAGATCGCGCACCGATGCAATCTGCCGGGCATACAGGTCCGGATCCGGCGCAGTAACCGACGGCGGCACACCCGGTGCAATATTGATCACCAGGATATCCGCCCGGAAAAGATCTTCATAATCTTCACCCGCCGGTTCAGGATCCAGCCGCATCACACGGGCTTCAAGGCCCGCCTCCACCATACGCTGACGCTTTCCGGGTGTCGTGACAGATCCCATAACCTTATAACCCATGGATTGCAAATGAAGCGCGAGCGGCATGCCCAGCCAGCCCAGACCGATAACAGAAACTGCAGGTAACATGGCGCAAATGTAACGGACATACATGCACCGGCAAAGCGCTATACCTTCCGCAGCGGAAAAATTACTATCTTGTACCCTTTTATCTTTTTATCTGAAGCATTAAAAATGAACTACATTATGATGAGAATGCCCTTCGTTGCGGGAATTGCCGGGACGGCATTAGCATGCATGCTGTCCTCTGCTGAGGTGCAGGCACAGGTTACCCCCGACCATGTCGCCCGGACACAAGTCGTGATCAATTCACAGATCTCGGATAACGGCCGGTATATTACCTACGGCCTTACGGCCCCCGGTGACCCCAAAAAGGAGAATGTGCCTACCAGCGTACAGTTGTACCTGTTGAATGACCAGACAAACGAACAAAAGCCCTATTATACCGGCACCAGCGTGAGCCAGATCGCGCACAGACCCGGGAAAGGCACCATTACATTCATTACCCGGCAGAAAGATGAAAAGACCAATGCAATTTATGAAATAGATCCTAACGGCGGTGAAGCCCGGAAGCTGTATTCATTTACATCGAATATTGCCGGCTATTCCTGGAGCAACGACGGTAACCAGATTGCATTCGTAGCGGTTGAGCGACCTGAAGGACCTAAAACGCCATTAACCTATAAGCCGAAATTCTTTGAAGAAGATTTTAACGAGCGGAATGGTTATATTGTAAATATCGCGGATAATACCTCGCCAAAGAAAATTAACGTGGAGGGCGCTGTGTATATGATGCAGTGGAGCCCGGACAACAAGAAACTGGCCATCTCGGTAGCGCCTACTTCTTCCGTAGATGATTCTTATATGGCCCAGGCCGTGAAAATTGCCGATGCGCAGAATGGCAACATCATCGCACATATTGATAACAAGGGAAAGCTCGGCCAGATCGCCTGGAGCCCCGATGGCAATACATTGGCGCTGATAGCAGGATACGACCTGAACGATCCGACCGACGGCAGCCTCTTTACTGTTCCCGCGACAGGAGGCAAACCCACGGTGATCAATCCGGATTTCCAGGGTAAATATGAATCCATTAAATGGATCAACGAAAAAATGATCCACTTCCTGGCCAGCGAAGGCACGGCCAACGCTATCGGCACGATCAGTCTTGACGGAAAGAATACCAGCTATCTGTTCAAATCTCCCGTCCATAACATCACCTCGTTCGATGTAGCGCCGAATGGCGCCATCAGCTTTACTGCCAATACGCCTGAACATCCCTCTGAATTATTTACCCTTGCTGCCAAAAAGAACAGCAAGCCCGTGCGTCGCACCTTCTCCAACAAATGGCTGGATGGTTTGAAGCTGGGCCGCCAGGAAGTGGTTACGTACAAAGCCCGCGATGGTAAATATGATATTGAAGGCATGCTGATCTACCCGGTGGATTATAAAGAAGGTACCCGCGTGCCGCTGATCACCGTAGTGCATGGCGGTCCGGAAGCCCATTACTCCAACGGCTGGCTGACAGCCTATTCTATGCCGGGGCAAATGGCGGCGGCCAAAGGCTATGCCGTGTTTTATCCCAACTACCGGGGCAGCACCGGTCG
>JBEBVQ010000184.1:0-5157 GCA_040392625.1 Taibaiella soli
CTATATCCCGTAACCAACTGGAAAAAGCTGGCTGAGAAAATAAACCGGCTGAATGATTTTAACGAGAAAGTGCGCAAATTCAAAAGATTATTCCTGAATGGCGCCACCAGTGTGGATATAGACAGCGCGGGACGGCTACTGCTGCCCAAACCGCTGCAGGAATATGCAGGTATAAAGAAAGACATGGTATTCTCTGCGCAGGGGAACAAAGTAGAATTATGGGATAAAGATACCTACTATCAATACATAAACAATGCGGCAGACGGCTTTAGCGACCTTGCTGCAGAGGTAGCCGGCGGGGATTTCATTAACCCTTTTGAAGGTTTATGACATGGGTAATGCCCCGGGCTACCATACAACAGTTCTTTTAGAGGAGGCTACGGAAGGTCTGGCCATACGGCAAGATGGCGTTTACGTGGATGCCACCTTCGGCGGCGGCGGCCACAGCCGGCGGATATTATCCGCATTGGGCCCGGAAGGCCGGCTGATCGCATTCGATCATGATACGGATGCCTGGCGCAATAAGCCGGACGATGAACGGCTTATACCGGTAACGGAAAACTTCAGGCACCTGAAACGCTTTCTCCGGCTGCATGGCTATCCGCAGGTGGACGGCATTCTGGCGGATCTGGGCGTAAGCTCGTTCCAGTTCGACACGGGAGCGCGCGGGTTTTCTACCCGGCACGAAGGCCCGCTCGACATGCGGATGGACACACGGATGGAAAAAACTGCCGCAGACGTACTCGCAACGTATAGTGAGCAGCAGTTACACCAGATACTGGAATGGTATGGTGAAGTACGGAATGCCCGGCAACTGGCCCGGCATATCGTACAACAAAGGGATCGGGCTGCATTCCGGACCACCGGAGCGTTCAGGGCAATGATAGCGCCGGTGATCCGCGGCAATCCCAACCGATATCTGGCACAGGTGTTCCAGGCATTACGGATAGAAGTGAACGGGGAGATGGACGCCCTGAAAGAATTGCTGCAACAGGCGGCAGCATGCCTGAGACCGGGAGGGCGGCTGTCTGTAATCACCTTCCATTCACTGGAAGACCGGATTGTAAAGCAATATATAAAGCGGGGAAAATGGGAATCCGCAACGGCAGCATTTGACACCCGGCCGGAGCAAATACCATTCAGACCAGTACATAGCAAGGCCATTGTACCGACCCCGGAGGAAATAAAAAACAACCCGCGCGCCAGAAGCGCGCGACTGCGCATCGCAGAGAAGACAGATATATGAGTGAGGAGGAAAACATAAAAGCACAACAGGAAACCACACCGGCGCAACGGATACGGAATGACTGGAACGCCCTCGTAGAAAAGATTTCTTACAAGGGGATCGTGCACAACATCCCTTATCTCGCATTCGTGGTACTACTGTGCATTATATATATCAGCAACAGCCAGCGGGCTGTTGAAACACAAAAGGAGATCAATAAACAGGAAAAAATATTGAAAGAACTACGGTGGAAATACATGGATATAAAATCCAGTCTGATGCATGCCGGCATGGAAGCGGAAGTGATCCGGAATGCCGCAGCAACAGGATTGAAGCCGTTATTGCTGCCTGCCTACAGGATATCGGCAGACAGCACCGCTACCGGGCATAAAGAATAAAACAGGAATACCAATCAGTGGACGTAAAAAAAGACATACGGTTCCGGGTTTACATCGCATTCACCTGCATATGCATGCTGGGCTTAGCCATTATTATCAAAGCGGCCATGATACAGGTGAAAGAAGGCGATAGCCTGCGCAATATGTCTAACCAGATGCGGCTGAGATCCGACACACTCTATGCGGAACGGGGAAATATTTATTCGGAAGACGGACAGCTTCTCTGCTCATCCATACCCCAGTTTGACGCTTATGTGGACTTCGTCGTCATTCCGCCCGATACGTTCCGCAAGCATATAGACACGCTGGCCCGGTGCTTGTCGCAGTTGTTCGGCGACCATTCACAGCAGGCCTATAAAGCGCGCCTGCAGCAGGCATACAAAGAGAAACGGCGCTATTATACGCTCCGGAAGAATATGCCGTACTATGATTACCAGGCGCTGCGCACATTTCCCATATTCAACAAAGGGCAGCATCGCGGCGGGCTGATCATCGAAACAAAGACCAAACGCATCAACCCGTACGGCATTCTCGCTTACCGCACGATCGGCCTGTGGCGCCCCGGCATATGGATCGACGGTAAGCTACAGAAGAATGTGATCGGACTTGAAGCGACACATGACAGCGTACTGAACGGAATAAACGGAAGCCGCATGCTGCAGAAGCACACCGGCGGCGTATGGATGCCCATACAAGGCACAGAAGTAGAGCCTCAGAACGGATATGATGTTATTACTACCCTGGATTTCAACATACAGGACGTGGCGGAGCACGCCATGAAAAGCATACTTGAGCAGTATGAATGTCAATACGGCACCTGCATTGTGATGGAAGTACAGACCGGGAAAATACGGGCGATGGTAAACCTCGGCAGGCAGGAAGACGGCAGCTACTGGGAAGATTTCAACTAGGCCCTGATCCCAACCGAACCGGGCTCCACATTCAAGCTGACCACCATTCTTGCGCTGTTGAATGACAAGTATATCAACATCCACGACAAGGTGGACGCAGAAGGCGGCGCGATACGCTTCGGCAAGCACGTCATGAAAGACTCGCACCTGGGCCTGGGTATGATCTCGATCAAAGACGCGTTTGCACAATCTTCAAATGCGGTTATGGCGAAGCTGGCATATCAGCATTATTTCAAAAATCCTGAAAAATATGTGGCCCACCTGAAAAAGCTTGGGCTGGACAAACCTACCGGCATTGACCTCTCAGGGGAACGCAGAACCCGGATCATCAGCCCGAAAGATAAAGACTGGAGCGCCACCACATTACCCTGGATGGCTACCGGGTATAGTGTGCTGGTATCGCCGCTGCATATCTGTATGCTGTACAATGCCGTTGCCAATGACGGGCGGATCATGAAGCCGTACCTCACGGAGGCAATCCGGGAATACGGACGCGATATAAAAGTATTCGAGCCACAGGAAACAGGACGACTTGGCGACTCTTCCGTTGTAGCGCAAATACAGGAGTGTGTGAAAGAAGTAGGCATCAGCGGAACCGCCAAACATATTAAGTCGCCGTTCTACAGCATTGCAGGAAAAACCGGAACCGCACAGGTGGCAGATAAAGGTATATCCTACAAAGACAGAGTGTACCAGGGGTCTTTTGTAGGATACTTCCCTGCAGATAATCCCCGATATACCATTGCTGTAGTGATACGCACGAAACCACATTCCCGGGCATATTATGGCGGCACCGTTGCAGCGCCGGTATTCCGCATGATCGCTGATAAAATATTCGCAACAGGACTGGGAAGCTGGGAAGGCCCGCTCGACAGTTTTGCAAGAGTGAGCAACGGAGCGTTGCCCGCCAGCCCCGCAACGGTCGGAAATTACAACCGCTTACTGCTGGCAATAAACAAACAACCGTACAACCAACTGCCGGAGACAATACCGGCACAGTTGAAAGCCGATTCAAACGGGCATCTGTCATTAGATAAGATAACCGCAATACAGGGACTGGTACCGGCAGTAACCGGTATGGGATTAAAAGATGCTGTCTATCTGCTCGAGCAGGCAGGTATGCATGTACAGATACAGGGCACCGGAGTGGTAAAGGCTCAGTCCATAACACCCGGCGCCCCAGTTGTAAAAGGTCAAACTATAATACTCGAACTAAGCTGATCATGCCGTTGCTGCACGATATATTGAACGATACTAAGGTAACCGCAATCACGGGGCAGACAGACCGGGATGTGACAGGACTGTGCATTGATTCCAGGCAGGCCGTGGCGGGGAGCGCATTTATTGCACTGAAAGGCCTGCATGCAGACGGACATGCATTTATAGAAAAAGCAATCGCACTGGGCGCCACAACCATTATATGCGAGATCATCCCGCCTGGCGTTAATACAGACATCACATATGTACAGGTGCCCGACAGCCATACGGCAGCAGGGAGAATTGCCGGCGCTTTTTATCAGCACCCGTCGCACAGGATGAAAGTGACGGGCATCACCGGCACCAACGGGAAAACAACGACAGCCACCCTGCTGTTCGGATTGTTCCGGAAACTGGGCTACAAATGCGGGTTGATATCTACCGTACAGAACCAGATAAATGACCAGACCGAGCCTGCCACCCATACCACACCGGATGCCGTTTCCATACACCAGCTTCTGGCACGGATGCACCAGGCGGGTTGTACACATATATTCATGGAAGTAAGCTCACACGCCATCCACCAACGGCGCATTGAAGGGATACGGTTTGCAGGCGGCGTATTTACCAACATCACACACGATCATCTCGACTATCACCAGACTTTCGATGAATACATCCGGGTGAAGAAAATCTTTTTCGATCATTTGCCTGCAGCCTCGTTCGCACTGACCAATACAGATGACAAGCGCGGGATGATCATGCTCCAGAATACCCAGGCAAAGCAATACACATACAGCCTGCGCACGCCGGCAACATTCAAGGGGAAAGTGCTGGAAAATAATCTTTCCGGACTGGTGATGCAGGTTGATGATCACGAGATCCATTTCCGCATAACCGGGACATTCAACGCCTATAATATCATGGCAGCATATGGCGCCGCCATGCTGTTGGGTGAAGATGAAATGCAGGCGTTATCCGTGCTCAGCGATCTGAAGGGCGCACCCGGCAGGTTTGAAACCTTCCTGTCTGACCGGGAGAGAGTACTCGGCATTGTGGATTATGCACACACGCCGGATGCACTGCTCAATGTACTGGCGACCATCAATCAGTTGCGCACCGGGCAGCAACTGATCACCATTACCGGATGTGGCGGTAACCGCGATAAGATCAAGCGTCCGGTAATGGCGGAAGTGGCCTGTACACACAGCGACCGGGTGATCCTCACTTCCGACAATCCGCGGAACGAAGACCCCGAGGTCATTCTCGATGATATGGAAAAAGGAGTCAGCGCTGCGCACCGGCGGAAAGTACTGCGTATTACCGACCGGAAAGAAGCCATCAAAACAGCCTGTACACTGGCCCACCCCGGCGACATTGTGCTGGTAGCCGGCAAAGGACATGAAACGTACCAGGAAATTGCAGG
>JBEBVQ010000185.1:0-5151 GCA_040392625.1 Taibaiella soli
CCTCATTAATAAATTCCATGACTAAAATTTAAACAGGCTCTAAAAGAGCAGGCGGGCACGACCCGCCTCTTTTTATTACCAGGCAACAGTACCTTTAAAGACAAACACCGCCGGGCCGGTCAATAATACTTCTTTTGCTGTTTGAGGCGTATCTTTCAGAAAGCGCACTTCAAGATCTCCGCCCAATGTCCGGATGCGCGTATGAAAGGCGCCTGTTTCCTTCCCGCTGGCTGCAATGGCGGCGGCAGTGACACCGGTACCGCAACTGAATGTTTCATCCTCTACCCCACGCTCATAGGTGCGCACCCAAAGGGCATTATCCAGCCGCTGTACAAAATTTACATTGATCCCGCCAGGCTGAAAAGCAGGCAGATTCCGTACGGCACGGCCTTCGGCAAAAACATTTACCTGGTGCACATTATCTACCCAACGTATATAATGCGGAGAGCCGGTATGAAGCACAGTGCCGCCTTCCTGCTCCCCGATCCCCGACACATCCTGCATATAAAGGCTTACAATATCCCCCGTAGTATGCACAGCCCGGTGCAGGCCGTCTATCGCAGAAAACACAGTTTCATTGCCTGTAATGCCGAGCTGCCGGGCAAAAGCGGCAATACAACGTCCTCCGTTTCCACACATAGTGCTCTGGTTGCCGTCGGCATTATAGTAAACCATATGAAAATCAGCATCCGCTGCCTGTTCGAGCAACATCAGCCCGTCTGCACCGATCCCGAAACGGCGATCACACAGGCGCGCTACATCATTCTGCGCAAGCCGGATGGCGCCGTCCCGGTTGTCAAACAGGATAAAATCATTGCCGGTACCCTGGTATTTATAAAAAGTCAGTTTCATACACTTTTTAATTAGCCAATTAGCTGATGTATTCCGCGCGAGATCATTAGCGAATCAACACAGTGCAAATTATAGAACAATATCATAATAGCCTGTAAATATTTTTCATTCTGCGGGAGCGCTATTGTCAGGCTGCGGCTGCCTTTTCTTGTAAAGAATGCGTAATTTAGCTCCCTACATTCATTTCACAAACGCTCGCTATGTCACTGCTATCGAATAACAAGAAGAATACCGGCAAAAACAATAAAAATGCAAAGAAGAATACGTCCGGCCAGAACAAAACTGCAGCGGTAAACAAGAAACCCGCATTCACACCAAAGACAGTTAAAACGGGCGGTACGAGGGGTAGTTAACCGGAATACGTAGAGACGCGATAAATCGCGTCTCTACATACGTATATATTTTCCGGAAGTCCTGAGGAAACGTCCGGAAAGCAGCAATGCCGAGATCGTCAGTCCGATAATAAAGCCCAGCCACATTCCCTGTGCACCCAGATCAAAAGTGAATGCCAGGATGCAACCTGCCGGAAGGCCGATCAGCCAGTAGGCCACCGCCACAAATACGGTCGGTACTTTCACATCCTTGATGCCTCGCAGCAATCCTGCTCCGATCGCCTGCGTACTGTCGGATATCTGGAACACCGCAGCAAACAACAGCAGCATAGCTGCCAACTGCAGTACTTCCTCATTATTATTAAAAAATCCGGGCAAAACATTTCTGAAAACTGCAAAACCCAGTGCGCAGAACAGACCGTAACCAAGCGCCGTCAGCAATGTACTTTTCCCGATCCGGGATATTTTAAACCAATCCCCCCGGCCGTAGGCATTGCTGACACGTATGGATGCCGCCTGCGATAAACCCATCGACACCATAAAGGTAAAAGCCGCGCAGCTCAGCGCGATCTGATGTGCTGCCTGTGCCACAGCGCTGATCGTGCCAATGATAATACCCGATATCGCAAAAGCGCCTGCCTCCATACCGATCTGCATACTGCTCGGCACACCGATATGCAGCAACTCCCCGATGGTTCGGCGGCGCAGCTTCCACTGCCGGGTATATACCGCAATATACCGGCCGAATATTTTGTGCCGCAGTACCACAATGCCCAATGCCAGAAATAAAAGCGTGCGGGTGATAAGCGTACCCCATCCCGCCCCCGCAAGCTCCAGCCGGGGGAAGCCCCAGTTACCGTAGATCAGCAGCCAGTTGAGCAGGATATTTACCGGCATACCGGCCAGTGATAGTATCATCGCCGTACGGGTATATTCCAGCCCGTCGGTAAATTGTTTCAGGGTCATAAATAATAACATCGGGATAATGGAATAACCCATCAACTCCATAAATGGCAGGGCAAACGCCACCACTTCCGGATCCTGGCCTAAATGGTATAGCAATGGCCGCCCCAGTACCATCGACAAAGAAATGATCACAGCGGTGACGGCACAGAGGCAAAATCCGTTAAACAGGTAATGCGACACAAGCTGCCCGTCCCTCCGGCCATGCGCCATCGACACCATCTGCGACACGGATATGGTCATGCCGATACCGACAACAAACGGGATGTTCATCACATTGATCACCAGCGCCGCAGCCGCCAACTGCTTATAGCTGACCGCCCCCACCATTGCCGTGTCAATGATGTGCAGCGCCATCTGTGCCAATTCACCGATAATGATCGGGAAAGCCAGTTTTATGGTTTTAGCCGCTTCCGTCCGCATCCGTTTTCTGATAAAGAAGCGCGAAGTTAGGATAAAGGGAGGTCATCGCGGGCTTGCGCCCACCATGTACCCACATCTATTTCGATTTCAATAATGTTCTTGTAGCATATGTTTCACCTCAGACGATTGCGGCTCGGAGGCCGCAATGAACTGGTTTTTATAGAGATGGGTTAAGCCGCAGTACACCTGTCATGTGCCTGCCCTGAACTTGATTCAGGAAACTCAATCCGGCATTGCGTAAAACGCCAGGAAATCCCGAAGGGATAACATGATTATAACAGGTGTGTCAGCTATAACCAAACCCCGAAGGGGTGGCATAGGATGATACGGTTGTCCTTTGCAATTTACCCCCCGCATACCACCGCCAAAAGTCATATTTTTGTCCCCTTCAAAACAAGCCCATGAATACCGATCTGTCTTCCTTCGATCCCAACTCCGTAGGACTGGCTTCCAACAATATATTCGGCCTGCCGTTCTCACAGGAAAATGCAGCACTGGTATTGCTGCCTGTTCCCTGGGAAGTAACTGTTTCTTATCGCAACGGTACCGCCCGCGCGCCGGAGCATATCTTTGAAGCCTCCATGCAGATCGACCTCTATGACCCGGACGTTACAAATGGCTGGAAGAAAGGCTTTTTTATGCTTCCGTCCGATAAAACCCTCCGCCGGAAAAGCGACTATCTCCGGTCCTGCGCCGAACTGATCATTTCGCATCTTGTGGAAGGAGGGAATATATCAGACAATGAGCAGTTGCAGCAGAAGCTGGATGAAGTGAACGATGGTGGAGCGATGCTGCTGGACTGGGTATGTGAAGCCACCCGCAATCTGCTGAAGCAGGGAAAAAAGGTCGGGCTGATCGGAGGCGACCACAGTACGCCGCTGGGTTTTATCAAAGCGCTCTCAGAGATCCATGAATCTTTCGGTGTGCTCCAGATCGATGCGCATGCCGATCTGCGCAAAGCATATGAAGGCTTTACCTATTCGCACGCATCCATCATGTATAATGTATTGGATATGATCCCGCAGGTATCGCGCCTGGTACAGGTAGGCACACGCGATTACTGCGACGAAGAAGCAGACTTTATCCATAGCAATCCGGATCGGATCAAAACCTGGTTTGACCAGAACATCAAGGAAAAGCAGTTTGAAGGCATTACCTGGAAACAGATCTGCCTGGACATTATTAACGATCTGCCGCAGAAAGTATATATCAGCTTCGACATTGACGGACTTGATCCGAAGTTATGTCCCAATACCGGCACACCGGTACCCGGGGGATTTGAAACCGCACAGATATTCTATCTGCTGAAACTGCTGCATGCCAGCGGCCGCGAGATCATCGGCTTCGACCTGAACGAAGTATCGCCGAGTGCGGGAGAACATGAAACCATCGACAGCATCGTAGGCGCCAGAATGCTGTATAAACTGTGTAATTATATGGTTGCCTGATTTTGTATTTTGAAAACACACATTATGCGTACGTAGAGACGCGATAAATCGCGTCTCTAAGGTAACACCCCCACATCATGCACACCACAACCACCCACGCAACCACAAAAGAAAAAAAGAAAGTGCATCGTGCCTGGGCGATGTATGACTGGGCCAACAGCGCATATAACCTGGTGATCACGTCCACCATTTTCCCGGCCTATTATACCGCTATCACCACGGTAAGAGAAAACGGGCAGATCATCAACGACCAGGTTTCATTCTTCGGGACGACCGTCAAGAACAGCGCTTTGTTCGATTATGCGCTGGCAGCAGCCTACCTTGTCATTGTGCTGGTTTCCCCCATCCTCTCTTCGATCGCAGATTATACGGGCAATAAGAAATTTTTTATGAAATTCTTCTGCTATCTCGGTGCTCTTTCCTGCTGCGGCCTGTATTTTTTCACTATTGATACACTGGAGATCAGCATCGTACTATTTGCCCTGGCAGCGATCGGCTTCTGCGGCAGCTTCGTATTCTACAATGCCTATCTGCCCGAGATCGCCGCACCGGAAGAGCACGACCGGCTGAGTGCGCGGGGATTTGCCTACGGCTATATCGGCAGTGTATTACTGCAGATCATTTGCTTCGTCTTTGTGCTGATGCCCGATCTGTTTGGCATCATCGACAGCACTTTCCCTCCACGTCTTTCTTTCCTGCTGGTGGGGCTTTGGTGGATGGGATGGGCACAGATACCGTTTGCACGGCTGCCCAAAGGGAAACCGTTATATACAAAATCGCCGGGGAACCTGCTGACCAACGGATTCCGCGAGCTGAAAAAAGTATGGCTGCAGGTAAAACATATGCCCACGCTGAAAACCTATCTCGCCGCATTCCTGTTTTACAGCATGGGTGTGCAGACCGTTATGCTGGCAGCCACCATCTTTGGCAGCAAAGAACTGGCGCTGCCCACGGAAGCACTGATCGGCACGATCCTGATCATACAACTCGTAGCTATTGCCGGGGCCTTTTTTATGGCACGGCTGTCTGAAAAACTGGGCAACCTGAAGGTGCTGTTAGGAGTCGTTCTGATATGGATCGGAGTATGTATCGCAGCTTATTACACCACCACCGCCGGCCAGTTTTACATCATT
>JBEBVQ010000186.1:0-5099 GCA_040392625.1 Taibaiella soli
AGAAAGAAAAAGAAAAGCGGAAGAAGAAAAACAGAAAGCATACGCGCTTAAACGCAAGAGGGACGGATTATTACTGCCCCGCTATGGCTCCTACAAGGTAGAAAATGAACGGGAAGGACTGATTAAGGTGGTTAAGTCACGCAGGTTGGGGCTCTTTAACGAACATCTGGAAAGGGAAGTGGTACCCCCAAAATTTATTGATGTTGACGCCAGACGAGGGGTAGCGGGAATGAGGTTCGTTGCTGTCCAAAATAACACGGTCGGAAAGTGGGCTGTTTATGATACGAAAGGTCAAAGCCCGGAACCTATAACGACATACAAGTATGATGTGGTGTTTAATTGTGACGGGATTGCGGCGGTTAGCATAAATGAGAAGTGGGGTGCTGTGGACGCCGCGGGAAAGGAGATAATACCTATAGTATATGAAGACATAAAAAAGGTCAGGCTCAGCGCGCACATGCCCGTTCCGGTAAAGCGAAACGGGAAATGGGGCTTCGTCGATATCCCAACGCAGCGCGTTTCTCAATTCAGATATGACGAAGTAGTAAGCTACTTTGACGGTAAGGCTAAGGTGAAAGTAGGGACGGTCGAATCTGAGATAGAACCGAAGAGATTATTCGAGGGTACCCGATCCCAAAGTTTATTGAGCCAGTCGGCACTGCTGAAATACGATTTTGTAGCATCGCAGGATTTGGGAGCCGGGCAGCCTGTCCGGGCCAGGATAGGGGATAAGTGGGGGTTTATTGATAAAGACGGAAACGAACTGACGGCATTTCGGTACGATGATATAGACCAGTTCTCTATTTACGGCGGTAAAAGATACGCTAAGGTTGTACTTGATGGAAAGGCGGGTTTGATGAGCGGAAACCTTGAAGAGGTAATACCTGCGAGCCGTTATGACGATCTCGGTTTTTTCACCAAAGGTACCTTGCTCGTTTCTGTGAATAATAAAAAAGGGATGGTCAATATGCGCGGAGAAGAAGTTATCCCGATAGCATTTGAGCGCATAGAAAGCGCCGGCGATTTTGTAATCGTAACGAAAAATGGGAAAAAAGGATTGTACGATATTGCCGGTAATGAATTGGCACCACCGAAGTACCATGCAATCACAAGCGCCTCAAACCGGAGGTTTAAAGTAAAGCTTCATGATAAATGGGGTTTGATGAGTACGCAGGGTACTGAGTTGACGCCTGTCATATACGATGATATAAAAGTGGCCAAAAGCACCGGGATGAGCAGGAATTTGGTACAAAAAGGTAACAAATGGGGGCTGGTTGACCACAAGGGTAAAGAGATTGTGCCCGTAAAGTACGATGAGCTATCGTACGCGTCTAATGATGAATTGCTTTTATTTTCCAAACTCAATAATAAGTGGGGGCTTATAGATGCAATGACGGGAGCGGAGATTATTGCGCCGGCATACGACGATCTTAGTATTTTTACGACCTCTGACAAGCGCAAGATCCAGTTCTTAAGAATACGGCGGAATGGCAAGACCGGGGTAGCTAACATGCTCGGAAAGGAGTTAATCCCACCTGAATATGATCTTGTTATGAGCAATAGCTTTTTAGGATTCGACAAGGGGCCGATTACAGTAGGTTTAGGTAAAAAGATGGGTTACGTGGACGGCAAGGGCACGTTGGTCATTCCGATCAGGTACGACTATGCGCACAACTTCACGGAGGACGGAACAGCCAGGGTCAGGATCAACAAAAAATGGTTTACAATAGATCAGGAAGGGCGGCGATTGTAGCGTGATGGTAACATGGCTCCACGGATGGTGGTGTACGTCCGGACGCTTTGCGCGCGCAGGAAAATCATGTATTAAAGGCTGTAGGTACGGTTATTTTGAGTTAAATTTGAAATATATTGAAAATCATCCTTAAACAAAGCAAAATGGAAAAGGTAACAAAACCCAGGGTGAAGACTTTAGCGACCGGTACGGACCTAATAGCCAAACAAATGCAAGGCCGCGAAGGTGACTTATTGCCAAGGCACCTCTCGGACGTGGAGTCCATAATATTTGTCCATGAGGGTGAATGTATTCTGAAAATAGATGGGGAAGATAAGTTGCTCAGACAGGGTGACGCATTTATAGTGCCTCCTCAAACCATGCATCAATTTAAGGCAATCACTGACTTTTCAGGCATTCATTTTATGCCAAAAGACATTAAGATTCAGTTTGATTAGGTGTGGATACTCGGCAGTGTGCTGGATAGGATACGAGATACCGGCTCATAAAGGCTATTCCGATGGCATTTACACGAGCGATGTTATAGTCTCGCGGTGGGGGGGTAGGGTTTTATTTTCTCCCATAGTTCCGGTATCCGCCTGATCCAGTTCAGTTCTTTCATCTTTTCCCGTGCTTCTGCTACCGGGCTGCCGAAATAGACCTTGTTTCCTTCGATGCTGGATGCTACGCCGCTCTGGGCATACACCACGGCATTTTCGCCAATGGTCAGGTCTTTGCTGACGCCTACCTGCCCCCAGAGTATGACGTTGTCTTCAATGATCGCCTTGCCGCCAATACCCACCTGGGCCGCAAACAGGCAGTTGGCTCCGATCACCGCACCATGACCGATATGTACATGGTTGTCGAGCTTCGTGCCGCGGCCGATGATCGTATCCCCGCTGACGCCTTTATCAATCGTGCAGCAGGCGCCGACCTCTACATCATCTTCGATCAGCACGCGACCGCAGCTCTCCAGCTTATCGTATTGTACCGGCCGCTCTTTGCGGCGCTTGAAGTAGAATGCGTCCGCACCAATGACCGTACCGGCATGGATGATCACGTTGTCGCCGATCACGCAGTGGTCGTAGATGGTTACGTTGGGGTGGATCAGGCAGTTTTTCCCGATCCGGACATGGTTGCCGACAAAGACATTGGGCTGTATATGCGTGCCTTCGCCAACAACAGAAGTATCGCTGATCTGCTTGTAAGCCGGCTCAAACGGACGGAAATGCCTCACCAGCTTTACATAGGCACTGAAAGGATCGGGGTGCACCAGCAATGTTTTGCCCTCGGGGCAAGCCACTTTTTTATTGATGATGATAATGGTAGCTGCCGAATGCAGGCATTTATCGTAGTATTTTTCAAAATCCACGAAAGACACATCGCCGGTGGTCACCTTGTGTATCTCGTTCAGACCGGTAGCGGACTGTGTGGCATTGCCAATGAGCTGCGCGCTGATAAATTCGGCTATCCAGGCCACGGGAACCGGCTGGGTCAGTTGCATATGGGTAAGTTTGGTGCAAAAATACGACCGTTTAAATTAGCTGATGTGCCAATTAGCTAATTATTCCTCGCGATTGATATTAGCTAATCAGCATATTAGCTAATCGGCTAATTAAGCCGGTTGCGGTCAAGCGCCAGTTGCGTTTCCAGCAGCGCGATGATCTTGTCCTTATCTGCATTGGAAACTTCCAGCACGGTCACCTGACTGCGCAGCATACGGATGATCTCCTCTTTGCCGTCGGTATAGCCCACCGCTCCTTCATGAACCTGCTGTTCATGGCGCTGCACAGTCATTTCGCCTTTACCTGTAACCAGCCAGGTCAGATCCAGATCCTGGCAGGCATTATGTATCTTCTCCAATATTTCCGATCCGATCCGGCCCCTTCCTTTCAGTTGCTTGCCGAGGTAGCCATTGGCAAGGCCGCACGCCCGTTCAAAGGCATAGGGAGACAGGTTCCGGGTTTCGATGTACTGCTGTAAACGGTCTATAATTCTCACGATCTAAAATTTTTAGAAAAAAGTCATCAAAAAATTTGTTTGTTCTTCGAAGTCTGTTTAATATTGTATCTGTTGTATAAAGCAGTGTCTTACGAAGTAAAGAAATAATAATGAAAGTAGCAATACTTTCAGGGAAATTTGCCTTTCCATTATAGCGGACACACGTTTCTCTCGTCGGGGCAAATTAATACACGTACAGCAGTAGTCGTAAGATCGTCCGCAAACACACCATGTTTTAATGGTACTATAATCTGTGTGCCGATCCTTTCGGGGATCGGGGTAAAGCCTTGCGTGTATTATTATTTCGTCACAATAAAAACCAATGATTATGCCTTTTGGAGAACACAATACCTGGGATTTTTTCCCCCACAAACTGTACCGGGAAGAGATAAATGACCCGTACAAAGCCGTCAATGATTTTTTTCAGCGGATGAAGCTGACAAAATACCTGGCAGACCTCGATGACTGGTTTGCAGCGTCATGCACATCCGATTTCAGCCTGAAACAACGCTTCCCCGACCTCGTCTGCCTGATCGAAGACATAGAAAGGATGCTCGAAGCCGCCTGGCTGATCAGCCAGGTACATCCCCCTGCTGAGCGAAAGACCATTGTTACGCTGCCGTCCCGGCAGGATATTGAAGCCCGGTTGAAACAAATTGAATCCTGGTACGTCAACCGCTTCAGGAGCGTCGGTATATGGGATTGTTTCCCGCGTTACCTCAGCGCAGATGAAATGCTGGATCCCTACCGCGTTTTTCATGCGCTCTTCCGGCTCAACAGCCTGCCGGCCTGGAAAGACGAGCTGAAAATGCTTTTTGAGGCAGCCATCAGCAATTATAGCATATACGAATCGCTGGGCAGTTCTAATTTTTATATGACCTGCACTTACCTGTACAAAATGGTGGAAGCCGCCTTCATTATTAATCTTATCGCTTATGAAACCACAGAACAACCTGCCTGCGGAGCCAATGCTGTCGTCTGAACTGCCATCGCCGCCAGATGCAGGGTATGCGGAGGAGGCAGAGCGGCGCCTGCTTCCGGACGATATACGGCAGGAGGGGTTGGAGCAGATCATAGCCTGCCTGATTGAAACCGTCAGGCCCGAAAAGATCTTCGTGGCTGATAAATATTTCAGGCAGGCTCCGGATAATCCCGATCTGCTGATCGTTCTCCCGGACGATGCCGACATGTCGTTTGATGAATGCCATATGATCATCGCCGTGCAGTCAGGGCGCCTGCCGCCGTTCACATACACACTCCATATGTCGTATGATATATACAGGCGGACGAACGAGGGTCATATATTTTACTCCGTAGCCTGCACCGGGGAAAACCTGCTCTATGACGCCGGCAAGCGTACCTTGCC
>JBEBVQ010000187.1:0-5085 GCA_040392625.1 Taibaiella soli
TCCCGTATTTTCATCCGGCGTAACGCTCGCATCTGTTTCCGCACAAAAGGCGGCGCACCTGGTCGTTCGTCATTTGAAAGGTGAACAGATCGACTGGATGGAGGAATACATGAAATTCATGCAGCGGGGTGTGGATGTATTCCGCACTTATGTGAACAGCTGGTATGACGGCACATTGTATAAAGTATTCTTTGCCGAGAATCCCGACCAGGAGATCATGGCACAGATATGCTCCGTATTGGCCGGTTATGTATGGGATGAAAGCAATCCTTTTGTTAAAAACCATGAAAAAAACATCCAGGCGCTTGCCCGGTACATTGATCAGAAAAATGCAATTCCTGATCTGAAAAACAGTATTACGCCCGGTATTTGATTGTATCGTGATAGAAATCCTTCATTATGTCCGTATAAAGAATGGGATGATCAGCCGGAACGGCAAAAACCATCCGTCGTTTCCCGTTGCAGGCGGGCAAGTGACGCCCGAACTGGTTTATGATGCTTTGGGTTGTGCTTATCCCAAATTCTTCAAAATGGATCTGCTGTGCAAATGGGCATGGCTGGCAGCGGAATATTTATTGATAACAGACCGGGAGCCGGTATATGAAGGATATCATAAAAATAAAACGGGTGTAGTATTATATACCGGAGCCGGCTGCATAGAGGCAGATAAACGCTACCGGGAGACGCTGGACACGATCCCCAGTCCCGCTTTGTTTGTATATACATTGCCCAATATCATGCTCGGGGAGATCAGTATCCGGCACGGCTTTAAAGGTGAGCAGCTTTGCATGGTGCAGGATAGATTCGACACCGGTGAGCAGCTTTTCTGGGTCAATGATCTGATGACGCACAAGGAAATGGATGCCTGCCTGTGCGGATGGGTGGATGTGACTGCAGATGTGCAGGATGTCTTTATGTGCTGGGTAGCCCGGAGCGGAAACGGCGCAAAGTTGTCCGTGGAGGAAGCAGCAGTATATATGAATGAGTGTTATGAAAAGATGATGTGTTTAATGTGACAAATGTGTTTAATGTGCTTGATATGGAAAACGTGTTGACACATTTGTCACATTCAATACATTTTGTTTAAAGCTTATTATGAAACAAACCGCCCACATAGTCCATACCGGTATCATTACGGCAATCGGCAACGATACTGCTGCCTGCACGGCTGCGTTGCATTCGGGCGTGAGTGGGATCGGCCATTCGGTGAACCTGGCAACGCGCTGGCGCGATGAATTGCCGGTGGGTGCCGTACAGGCTGACAATGCAGAGCTGGCGGAACTGACGGGCGTACCGGCACACTGGCCCCGGACGGCCTTGCTCAGTGCCGTAGCAGTACAGGAAGCCTGGCAGCCATTTAGCGATTTGGCAGGGACATTGCGTGCCGGGTTCTTTTCTGCCAATACAGTGGGAGGGATGGATCTTACTGAGTCTTTCTACGCCCGGTTTATGAAGGACCGGGATCTGACGGGACTGAATGCCGTATGCCACCACGAATGCGGCGCCATAACAGAGCTTGTTGCCCGTCATTTCGGGATCGGCGGCTTTGTTACAACCATAAGCACCGCCTGCTCTTCTTCGGCAAACAGCATTATGATGGCTGCACAGATGATACGTGCGGGGATGCTGGATGTGGCCGTGGCGGGTGGGGCAGACAGCCTTTCTCTTTTTACACTGAACGGTTTCAATTCATTGATGATCCTCGACCGGCAGCCCTGCCGCCCCTTTGATAACGACCGTCAGGGACTGAACCTCGGCGAGGGAGCAGGATATGTGACACTGATGAATGAGCGAGCCATGCAGCAATGCGGCGCTCAGGCAATTTGTACCGTCAGCGGCTATGCCAATGCGAATGACGCCTATCACCAGACGGCATCTTCGCCGGAAGGGACGGGGAATATACTGGCTATGCGGGGTGCACTTGCTACTGCGTCATTAGCTCCTGCCGATATTGACTATATCAATCTCCACGGCACCGGTACGGCAAACAACGACAGCTCCGAGGGAAAAGCCGTAACCGAAGTATTTGGCAATTCCGTACCTGCAGTATCCTCAACCAAAGCTTATACAGGTCATACGCTGGGGGCTGCGGGCGGTGTGGAAGCGGTTTTCAGTGCGATCAGCATCCGGGATGGAGTTGTCTTTCCCAACCTGCGCTGGCAACGGCAAATGGAAGATATAGACTGGCAGCCGGTAACTACTTTGCGTACCGGGCAGGATATCCGTCATGTCCTCTCCAACTCATTCGGTTTCGGCGGTAATTGCTCATCTCTGATCTTTTCAAAACAAGGCTGATGAAATCACCCTGTCTGGCTGCATTCATTTTCAAATTCCCAAATTTTCAAATTTTCAAATTGTGATCATGGATTTGTATATCAACGGAGCGGGTCTGATCTGTGCTGCCGGCAGTAATGCGGCAGATGATTTTTTGAAAGGGGATATATCCTGGCATACCGATCGCCTGGAAGCCCGGGAGCCGGATTATACCGGGCTGATCCCGCCGATGCAATTGCGGCGGATGAGCAAGGCAGTGCGTATGGGCGTAGCGGCTGCCAAAACCTGCCTGGCACAAACAGGTATTGAAAAGCCGGATGCACTCTCGGTGGGGACGGCATTGGGATGCCTGTATGATACGGAGCAGTTCCTCAGCCGCATGATCGAGCGTGAAGAGCAGCAACTGACGCCTACTGCTTTTATACAATCTACACATAATACCGTAGCCGGGCAGATCGCCCTGCTGCTTGGCTGCAACGGTCATAATCTCACATTTGTTCATCGCGGTCATTCTTTTGAGCACGCGCTGCTGAATGCCAGGCTTTATCTGAATGATCACCCGGAGCATGTCGTGCTGGCCGGGGGTATCGACGAACTCACGGAGACCAGCCTCCTGCTTATGCAGCGAGGTGGGATATACCACAGTCAAACGGTTGATCATACTGATCTTTACGAAAAATGCCGGAAGGGCAGTGTCGCGGGCGAAGGCGCTGGCTTTTTTACGGTCACGAATCGTCCGCTAACAGACACATTTCTGCATATAAAAAGCCTGCATTTTTTTGCCACTGCTACGGAGCAGGAGGCAAATCGGCAAGTAGCGCAATTTATCGCCACGCTTCCGGTAGCGGAAGATGAGATCGAATTGCTGCTGCTGGGGATGAGTGGGGATCAGCGTTGGAGCGGAGTATATGATCACATCCGGAGCGAACGTTTCAGAAATGCCACGAAATCCGGTTTCAAGCATTTGACAGGGGAGTATGCCACGGCGAGCGCTGCGGGTCTCGGTCTGCTGATGCATGAAGCGGTGTCTGGTACGCATCGGCGGATCGTATTTATTAATAATTATCTGGACCATTATAGCTGCTGGTATCTGGAGCAGGGCTGTTGAAAGGGTAATATATTTGGGCACACCGGATAACCTGCGGGAGGTGGCAAACCGGCGATCAGATTTCCGTAACTTTGCTGCTTTGCCATATGGTAAGGATTGGAGATATCGAACTGGGGGAGTTCCCGTTGCTGCTGGCGCCTATGGAAGATGTGAGCGACCCGCCCTTCCGCATTGTGTGTAAGGAACACGGCGCCGATCTTATGTACACGGAATTCATTTCTTCCGAAGGGCTGATCCGCGATGCGATCAAGAGCCGTAAAAAGCTGGATATATTCGAAGAAGAACGGCCTGTCGGCATACAGATATTCGGCGGGGACGAGGAAGCGATGGCGCTCTCGGCCCAGATCGTAGATGCCACTAATCCCGACCTGCTGGATATCAACTTCGGCTGCCCGGTAAAGAAAGTGGTATGTAAGGGCGCGGGGGCCGGTGTGCTGAAGGATATTGATTTGATGGTGCGGCTTACCAGCGCTGTGATAAAAAATACCCGCCTGCCGGTGACCGTAAAAACCCGCCTGGGTTGGGATGATAACACTAAAAATATCGAAGAAGTGGCGGAGCGCCTGCAGGATGTGGGCGTACAGGCGCTGGCCATTCACGGCCGTACCCGCACCCAGATGTATAAAGGAGATGCCGACTGGACATTGATCGGCAGAGTTCGCGATAATCCGCGGATCCGTATTCCCATATTCGGGAACGGCGATATCGACACGCCGCAAAAGGCGCTCGAATACCGAAACCGCTACGGTGTGGACGGGATTATGATCGGACGTGCCGCTATCGGTTATCCCTGGATATTCCGGGAGATCAAACATTACTTTGCCACCGGCGAAATATTACCGCCGCCATCTGTAGAAGAACGTATTGCCGCCTGCCGCAAGCACCTGCTCGGCTCGGTGCAATGGAAAGGGGAAACCCTCGGCATCCTTGAGATGCGCCGGCATTACGGCAATTACCTCAAAGGGCTGCCGGATATCAAGCATTTCCGGACACAATTAGTTACCATCAACGATCTGTCGCGCTTGCTGGAGATCATGGACGAGATAGTGGGGCATTATACCGGCTTTATGGAGCCTGTCGGTTGAGCCGGCTGATCCTATTTATTTTCTATCTTTGTACAAAAGCAAATAATCATGAATACTCAACGGTATGATTTCCCCGGCTTCCGGCCGGAAGAGCAGGAAGATGCCGATGTTGCCATATCAGAAGATAAAATACACCACCTGATCGTCTGGAATGATGATGTGAATACATTTGATCATGTGATTGAATCGCTGATCGACATCTGTGGTCATTCTCCCGAACAGGCTGAGCAATGCGCCCTGATCATTCATCACCAGGGTAAATACGGCGTTAAAAAAGGCAGTTTCGATACACTTCGTCCGCAAGCAGAAGCATTAATTGACCGTGGTATCCAGGCTACGATCGATTATTAAAAAAAATCCCGTTGATAATCCCCCTCTGCTTATTTCCTGCCGTAATTTTAAGAAACTATTTTTGATTTGAATTAGCTTGAAAATGTGACAAATGTGTTGAATGTGTGAAATGTGTTGAATATGCGATCGCACGTTCAACACATTTCACACATTACACACATTGAACACATTGAAAATACTAATTGACCATTATGAGAAAAAGCCTTTTGTCACTGCTGCTTTTTACTGCCTTTTTTGCTACAGCACAGACCGATAAAAAAAACATTA
>JBEBVQ010000188.1:0-5081 GCA_040392625.1 Taibaiella soli
ACCCGGTCGGGGAAACCTGCTTCGCAATACATGGATACTGAGGGGCAGTTCATACCGGGCGAAAGTCCGGAGTTCAGAAATATTATGCAGCAGATAGACCTTGTGGCGCCTACGAACTACAGCGTTATCATATACGGTGAGAGCGGGAGCGGCAAGGAGGTGATCGCCCAGCAGATACACCGGAAAAGCGGACGTGCAGACAAGCCTTTTGTTGCTATTGACTGCGGCGCCTTATCGCGTGAGCTGGCCGGCAGCGAATTGTTCGGACATGAAAAAGGCGCTTTCACCGGCGCCGTAAACCAGAAGACCGGCAGCTTCGAAGTGGCGAACGGCGGCACGATCTTCCTGGATGAAATTGCGAACCTCTCGTATGAAATACAGGTCTCCCTTTTACGGGTGGTGCAGGAGCGAAAGATGAGAAGGGTAGGAGGAAATAAGGATATTGAGCTGGATGTCCGCATCATTGTAGCCAGTAATGAAAAGTTGTGGGATGCCGCAGGTGTAGGTAAATTCCGTGAGGATCTGTATCACCGGTTTAACGAATTCAGCATCAGCGTGCCTCCGCTGCGTGAGCGGAAAAAGGATATTATGTTGCTGGCCAATCATTTTCTCCGGCTCACCAATGCCGAACTGGGAAAGGATATTTCCGGTTTTTCCAAAGAAGTGGAGCATATTTTCCACAACTACATCTGGTATGGTAATCTCAGGGAGCTGAAGAACGTAGTAAAACGGGCCACTTTGCTCACGGACGGAGATGTGGTAGAAGTAAAATCCCTGCCGTTTGAAATCACTAATTTCCATAAGCTGCAGTTTGACTACGCGGTACAAAATACGGGCGAGACGAAAGATATTGCCGTTATGGAGCCGGCCGCTGCTTCTTACGGGAATAAACTAAAGACCGCGAATATCGACGCGGAATATGAAGTAATACTTGAAGCGTTGAAGCAGGCTGATTTCAATAAAAGCAAAGCGGCGCAATTGCTTAATATTGACAGGAAGACACTCTATAACAAGATGAAGCAATATAAGCAATTCAATAATCAATAGCGTTCATTTTATACTACCGGTAGTTATGAAGCCTGAAAAAACAACGGATACCCCGGGTTATGCACAATTGATCAACAATACGCCGTGCGGAGTGTTGATCGTGACGGAGCCGGATTTCCGTATTGTGTACCACAACGATCTTTTCACGCAATTTACCGGCTATGAGCCGGCGGATATCCGGGAGGAAGGTTTTTCATTGCTGCAGTTGCTTGATTCCCCCCAGTACCACCGCCTGCACATACAGATCGCGCGTGCGAAGGAGGACGAAGCCAAGCGCCAACAGTATGTTATGTATTCGCTGCTTCATAAAAACGGCAGTCATTTACAATGTCATATTTATGCCGCTCCGCTCGAACACACAGATCAGACGCATGGATCCCTGATCCAGTTATTTATCGTTCCTGAGTTGTCGGCCTGGAGTGTGCCCTATACTTCTTATGATACAAAGGAGCTTTTTCTCGAGTTGTTCGGCGATTTTGGATTCGGTACATTCGAGTGGATCATTATCCCGGATAAGGTGTACTGCTCGGAGAGTGTATATCAGATATGCGAGGTAGCGCATTCCACCGATACCTTTACTTTGAGATCCGTGCGCTCCATGCTGCATCCGGAAGACCGGGATCAGGTGATTGCATCAGTGCTTGCTGTATTTGATAAAGGAGACAGCTATAATGTGGAAACGAGGATCATTACGCCGAAAAAAAATATCCGGTATATCAATTCTATCGGCAGGATCATTAAAGATGAGCAAGGTAATCCGTTGAAGCTGGTCGGCAGTGTGCGGGATATTACCCAAAGGAGGGAAAGTGAACTGGCGCTTAAAAAGCATCTCCAGGAATTGAACCGTTCCAACCGGCAGCTTGAAGAATTTGCTTATGTTACCAGCCACGATCTACAGGAGCCGCTGCGGAAGATCAGCACTTTTTCTGACCGGCTTGCGGAGAAAGTGACCGGCATATTAGATAAGGAGAGTGTGTTTTATCTCGACCGCATCAAAGCTGCCGCAGATAATATGCGTCTTCTGATCAAAAACCTGCTCGACTTCTCACGCATTACCGAAGGCAACCTCTCTTTTTCAACAACCAATTTGTCATTTGTGCTGAAAGAAGTAACGGCAGATCTTGAGCTGAAGATCGGAGAGACCAAAGCCATGATAGCATCCGATCCTCTGCCCGTGATCACAGCCGATTCGTTACAGATGCGCCAGCTTTTCCTGAACCTGATCGGGAACGCACTTAAATTCCGGAGAGAAAATATCCCCCCCGAGATCCGGATCTCGTGCAGCAGCCTTACAGATGAAGAGAAGTCAATGCCCGGTATCGTTCCTTCCCGGCGGTATTATAAAATACAGTTTTCGGACAACGGTATCGGCTTTGAGCCGGAATATGCCGCCCGTATTTTCCAGATGTTCCAGCGGCTCCATGGTAAATCGGAATATCCCGGTTCCGGTATCGGCCTTGCGATCTGCAAAAAAATTGTAGATTATCACCAGGGAATAATTTACGCAGAACGTCTGCCGGAATTCGGTGCGCGCTTTACTGTGATACTGCCGGCAACATAGACCGTACCGTTCACTATACAGACCAGGAAATTTATGATGAACAACGAAATCCATACAGGTGTCAGAATATTGATCGTAGATGATGATGAAGAAGATTTTATCATTACGGGAGATTATATCCGGCATATACCCGGTACTTCTTTCCGTATAGACTGGTGTTATAAATACGACGAAGCTTTGCAGCATATGCTGCAAAGGAACTATGACCTGTATTTCGTGGATTACCGTATGGGGGCGAAGTCCGGTGTGGATCTGCTGCGGGAGGCATTGAGCCATAACTGTGCAGAGCCTGTCGTATTGCTGACCGGCGCCGGAAACTACCGGGTAGATATGGAGGCGATGCAGTTCGGCGCAGTGGATTACCTGATCAAGACAGAGCTGAGCGTCGAAAAGATGGAGCGTTGTATCCGCTATGCATTGGACCGTGCGGCATCCATGAAAGCGCTCAAAGCCAATGAGCGTCGTTACCGGAGTATTTTTGAAAAGTCGAAAGACCTGGTCTTCCTGGCAGATACCCGGCTTCATTTCCGGGATGTAAATGATTCCGCCCGCCAGTTGCTGGGATTTGATAAGGAAGACCTGCTCAAACTGAGCCTGTATGATCTCATAGCGCAGACACAGCATAAAAAATTCCTGTCGCAGTCATTGCAGTACAAAAAAGGTATTGAAGACTGGGAGGTGATATTGATAACCAGGAACGGGGAACGGAAAAGCTGCGTACTGACTGCGTCCTTTGAACGGGATGATAATGATGAAGTGTATGTGCAGGGCATTATCCACGATATCACCAACCTGAAAAAAGCCGAAAAGAGCACACTGCAGATAGAAAAAATGGCTGCTGCCGGCCGGCTGGTACGCACACTTGCCCATGAGGTGCGGAACCCGCTGAATAATATCACACTTTCCGTAGAGCAGATGATGCAGGATGTGCAGGACGAGCAGATGCGGATGTATATGGAGATCATCCAGCGCAACAGCAAGCGGATCGGTCACCTGATCAGTGAATTGCTGAGCACTTCCCACACGCCGGGTGTGACGCTTGCGCCTTGTACGCTGCAAACGGTGATAGATGATGTGATCGCTGTAGCTATTGACCGGATAACATTGCGGCACATCCGGCTCGAGGTATCCAGTCCCGAAACGCCGGCGTACATACTGGCGGACGGGGAGAAGCTGAAAATTGCCCTGCTTAATATTGTGATCAATGCCATTGAGGCTATGGGCGAGCACGACGGATTGCTTGAAATACTGCTGCAGGATCACTACCCGGGGTATATGCTGCTTTCTATACGGGACAACGGCTGTGGCATCTCCGAAGAACATCTTTCCCGTTTGTTTGAGCCATATTTTACAAAGAAAAAGAATGGGGTGGGCCTGGGGCTGGCATTTACGCTGAACATCCTGCAGGCGCACAAGGCGGAGCTGGAGGTGACCTCTGCAGAGCATCTGGGAACCACTTTTACCATCACTTTCCCGCTTGCGGAAACCTTGCATGAAATGCAGCATGCAGACGATGCTGTCCGTCTCCCGGAGCCTGGACGCTAACGGTTGAATGAGAAGATTTCGCTGTCTTTCGGTTGTTTCCCCTTTATCATATCACGGATCATCTGTGCTGCCAGCACACTGAACGTGACGCCGTTGCCGCCGAAACCCAGCGCGAAAAAAGTATTGGGCAGCTCCGGTACGCTGCCGATATAGGGCAACCCGTCTGCAGTAGCAAGATAAGTGCCTACCCAGGAGAAGTCTGCCCGCACCGGCAGATGAGGAAATCGCTGACTGAAAGACTGCAGCAGTTTTTCGGTCTTCTTTTTCACCCGGGCATCCCGTATCGCCGCATTGTGAAACAGATCATCTTTGCCGCCTATAATGATCCTGTTGTCGTCTGTAAAGCGGAGATACGTATAAGGTTTGGCGGTCTCCCAGATCAGGCTGTTGTGGTACCAGGCGCTTCCAGGCGGTAACGGTTCTGTTGCCACTGCATAAGTGGAGTAGGTCTCTGCCACCTGGCGGGGCAGGTATGACAGCGATTCATGCCCGCAGGCAATGACCACCTTTTTGGCTCGTACTTTGTGCCCTGTACCGGTTGTTATCAGCACATGATTCTGCTCATATTGTATGCTGGTCGCTTCCGTATTGTCGTATATTCTGTATTCTTTTTGCTGAACATATTCCAGCAGGCAATGGGTAAGGAGATAAGCATCTACTACACCCCCGTCTTCTGAAAGGATAGCTCCCGGTGTCTTTATGCCAAACAGCCGTTCTGTTTCGTCGCTTTCCAGCCAATTGACCCGGAACCCGTTTTTCAGGCGGAATCCATATTCCCGGTACAGCATATGCCTGTGCCTGGCTTCGGAAGCATATTGCAAACTTGGCCGCATCCCGAATGCGACATCCGTACGCAGTTTCTTGCATATCTGCTGGAGATCATATATGGCTTTGCGGCAGAGCTTATAGGCATGTACGGCCGGTACAC
>JBEBVQ010000189.1:0-5073 GCA_040392625.1 Taibaiella soli
GTATGTTTATTTTCTTCAAGAAATGTAAGCGCCAGCTCATAACGTGCATCCGGCTGGTAGGGCGACGCTGGTTCGGCATTGATGATTGTACGAAGCAGATCTCTCTTCTCCGCTGTTTTGTTTTGCAGCCCGAGAAGAATGCTTTTTTGCAGGCGGGCGTAATCGGCATCGGATGTCTTGCTGATGGCGATCACCTTATCGTATAGTACAGCAGCTTGTACAAATTGGCGGCGCATGAAAGCGGCATCGGCTTCGCGCAGGGTAGCGATAACGGTCATGGAGCCGCCGCCGGCGGCCTGCGCCTGCTGGAACCATGCTTGCGCCTGGTCAAACTGTTCTTGCTTCAATGCGGCATATCCCATGGTCATGTAGGCATTCTGCCGGGTAGCAAGCGGACTCAGATGAATGATACGCCGTTCGTCGCGGATATGATCGAGGAACAGGCTCGCATATGCGATGGCAGAATCGTACTGCTGCATCCGGTAAGCGATCTCACCCATCCAGAAAGCGGCAACGGCCCGGTAGGCATCGTCTGCCGGGTATTGCAATGATTTGCCGAGCAGCAGCAGCGCTTGTTGTATATCCCCCGACTGCAATTGCTGGATCGCATAGCCGTAAGCTACTTTCTGATAGGTCTGCCGGGCTTGCGCCGTATTCAGGTCTATATCTTCAAGGTTGCGGTAGGCTGCTTCATAATTATTGGTCTTGGCCAGCAGGTTGGCAAACAAGGTTTTGGCCTCTGCCTTGTAAGAAGAATTGGGATATAATCCCAGCAACGCGCGAATATGCACGGCTGCCTCATCATGGTAACCGGTTTCATGGGCCAGCTTGCCGGCCAGCATCAGGGCCGCTTCCTGCTGTCCGGGATTGAATTCCATACCTGCACAGATCGCAAATGCATTACGGGCGCTGTTCTTGTCGCCGGTTTTCAGGTAGCAGTCGCCCAGCAGGTACATTGCGGTCTGGCCGAGCGCGTCCTGGGTATTGCTCAATTGTTTGAATTTGTCTATGGCTTTTGCATACTCATTAAGACGATAGTAGCAGAATGCCATCTCATACAGTTCTTCTTTCCGTATCCGGTCTGTATGTTCGTAATAATGCTCGAAATATTTCAATGCCTCGCTGTATGCTTCCTGCTCAAACAGGCATTGTGCGGCCAGCAGGTGCAGTTCGTTGTCGTAATATAGCTTTTCCGGCTGTTTGATCAGCTTCAGCGCTTCCGATAAAGCCTTGTCGCGATCTCCTGTAAAGTAGTATAATTCGGCGATATAATAGGGCACTACCGTTTTGTATTCCGGCAGTCGCGCGATACGCTTGAAGCTGTTCAGCGCATTTTTATAATCTCCTTTGTTGTACGACAATAAGCCGTGATAATAATTGCCCGCATTGTAATAGGCGCCCTGTACCTCGCGGATAGTGGCAAACAAAGGCTCTGCTTTGTCAAACTGCCGGACGTTGAAATAGCAGTAAGCCAGCTCAAATTTGGCGTCTGCGATTTCATGATTATTCAGATTGGCAATGCCGGCGGATTCGTATAGCGGTATCGCTTCTGCCAGCCGGTTGTGCACAAAATAATAGCGGGCCAGGGCGATGGAAGTACGTTGCTTGTAGGCCGGGTTGGCGGTGCTGCGGATAAAACGCCGCGCAGTGTCTTCACATCCCGGCGTGTTGGTCTTGAGTAGAGAAACGGCACGGTGCCAGGCGGCTTTATCAATCTCAGATGATAATACAGCCGGCGTATGTCCCTCCGGTGATTGCAGGAACCGCTCAGCCGACTGAACTGCCAGGCGGTAATGACCTTCCCGGTATTGCTCTTCGGCAAGGATCAGCGACTGCGCACGGTGCTGGAACGGCGCATGAACTTGTGCATATAGATGAGTCGCCGGACTCATCAGCAATACCACGAAGGTCAGCCGCCGGATGATGAAAGATAGCTTCTGTAGTTTCATCAGCGGATATTACGGGTTTAGAAATTCCATGTCAGGTTCACGCTCGGGAATACAGGTAACTGGTAAACCCGTGTATTGGCAACGCGGTCCACATAGAAAATATTGTTCCGGTTATACAGATTGCTGACGGCAAAGGTCGCATCCAGGTTTGAGTTTTTGGAAATCCCGAATCTTCTCCTGACGGAAATATCCAGCCGGTGATACCAGCTCAGCCGGCCACCGTTAATCTCCGAAGCATACAGCAATCCGAGCTGGCCGTTTTGCTGTACATAATTGGTACCGATACCGTTTTGGAGCACATTGATATTTTCATAGAATCCCTGGGTTTGAGTGAAGGGGAAAGGAGAGCCTACATTATAACGCCCGGAAAATTCCCATTCTTTATTCCTGCCGGCAGAATAAGAGCTGACCAGGTTCATATTAAACCGGCGGTCGAAGGGGGGAGCATATGTTTGTTCCTTACCCTCATCGTCAAGCGTTGTAAAGGTGACGTACTGATAAGAAACCACACCCCACAGGTACAGCCGCTGATAATTGTAGCGGGCAGAGAGATCCACACCGTATGCTTTTCCGTCGCCGGCCTGGAAGTCAGGGTCGTCAACGATACGTTTGTTGCGGTTCAGCTCAATATGGCGTGTGAAGTTTTTGTACCAGGGTTCAATGTTCAGTTCTACTCTTTGAATGTCCAATTCAACGCCGCCAACGAGGTGATAGGCAGTCATCAGGTTGGTCTTCACCGGGCTGCCGTCTGTGTTGTAGATCGTCTGATCGGGGCTGAGCAGGAAGCCGTTGAAGAAGTTGACGATGTCGCGGTCGCTCCTGGTGCTGAGGATATTCTGGGAATACATACCGGCGGCGCCCTTCAGCCGGACGCCCCTGGCAACGTTATATTTCAGTCCGAGTCGCGGCTCCGGGGAGATTTTTGATAATGTGGCATAATACATCATCCGGACGCTTGGCTCCATAATGAATTTCTCATTAAAGTTTTTCCGGTAAGTGGCAAACAGGGCTGCCATGGTATTACGGCGCTCCAGGTCGGTTTCGAGGCCCAGGGAGTTGATATAGTTCAGCGAGGTATGCAGGCCGCTTACCTCCACACCATATTTCAACTGGCTGTATCCCGGCAGGAAATAAGTGAAGTCAATGCCGCCCTCAAAGCCGTCAATGCCGCTGGTGCGCGGGCGAAAGTTGGCTTCGTTATAGTCCATCAGGTACTTGGAATAGGCGAGCTTACCACTGATCAGGGCGTCGGAGGTGCCGGGTGATACCACAAATGTGGCGCCGCCGCCGGTGGCCTTCCATCTGAAGTCGGCCGAAGGGACATCCGTTTCCGGGATCAGCATTTTGGCTTTGTCGTCGAAGTTGAAGCCGAACAGGTTCAGCTTGCTGCCGTTGCTGGCATTTAAAGATACCTTTCCGTACAGGTCTGTGAAGCTATAGGGCAGACCGTTATTATAAGGCGATCCCAGTCCGCCGTACAATGAGGTAGATGTTTGATCAAGGTAGCTATGCTTGGCCGACAGCAGGAAAGTGGTGCTGCCGCTGCCCTCGGTTTTCGGCTTGGAGATCGGCCCTTCGAGCAGCACCCTGCCCATGATCGGTGAGGCCGATACTTTACCCGAAAGTCTGTTCTTGTTGCCGTCTTTGGTACGTACGTCCAGGATGGCGGAGGTGCGGTTGCCATATTCGGCATTGAAGCCGGCGGTATGAATATCCACACTGCGGATGGCATCGGTTTCAAATACGGAATACAGACCGATGGAGTGGAACGGGTTGTAGATCGTGACGCCGTCCAGCAGGATGCCGGTTTGTGACGGAGCGCCGCCCCGGATGTACAATTGCCCGCCCTGGTCGCCGGTGAAGACAACGCCCGGTGTCACCTGCAGGAACTGTGCGATATCCGGTTCTCCGCCTGTGCTGGGCAGCATCTTCATCTCGCGGGGTGTGATCGTGATCGACCCGGCTTTGATCTGGGTTTGCCGCTCGGTCTTGCGGGCAGATACTTCTACCGTTTGCAGTTCCTGCTCCCGGCGGGAGAGATACAGCATTTGTGTAACGATCTCATTTTCTTTGATCCGTACTACGGCGCGGGCCGTGTCGTAACCGATCATAGTTGACGCAAGCGTGTAAGTTCCTCCGGGTACGGCACGGATAGAAAAATACCCGTTCAGATCGGTTTGCACGCCGATACCTGTGCCCTCAATAAAAACACTGGTGTAGATCATCGGCTCACCGCTGCCTTTTTCGTAAACAAAGCCTTTGATCGTACCTGTTTGTGCATATACGGCTACGGACATAGCCAGGAGCAATGAGGATAAAATACCAAAACGTTGTAGCATGGGATGTAATGTATAATGTTAGCTGATGAGGCCGCTTTGTTTTTGACAAAGACGAACAAAGATAGGGATTAAGATGAATTAGCTGATTGGCTAATTGGCAGATTAGCTAATGAATCTTCGTAAACAAGTCCTAAAAAAGCATGAATTAAACACGCTTTTCTTTAATTTGCCATTATATGAAGATATTCTCAGCCGCACAGATACGGGCCTGCGATGCTTATACGATCCATGCCGGCGCTATGGCGTCCGCCGACCTGATGGAACGGGCCGCTGCAGCCTGCGCCGACCGGATCACGGCGCAATACAGCCGCGAACAACCGTTTGTAGTGCTTTGCGGCATGGGCAACAACGGAGGCGACGGACTGGCTATAACACGGATGCTGCACCGGAACGGTTATGGGGTAAAGGCTTTTGTGGTGAAATACGGACGGGAGTTTTCAGGTGATTGTCATATAAACCTGCAGCGGCTCCAGGCAGTGGGGGATGGGCTGGTCAGCCTGATGGAACCGGGGACATTCATCACGGATATCCCTCCGCATATAGTGATCATAGATGCGATTTTGGGTACCGGGCTTAACCGGCAGCCGGAAGGCTGGCTTGCCGCGCTGATCGGGCAGGTCAATGAATTACCCAATCCAAAGATCGCTATCGATATGCCTTCGGGGTTATCGGCAGACAGCATACCCGATCATGAGATCATTGCGATCCGGGCAGAGCAGACGTTTAGCTTCCAGTTTTATAAGCGGGCTTTCCTGCATCCGGAAACGGGTGTCTTTGCCGGTGCG
>JBEBVQ010000190.1:0-5068 GCA_040392625.1 Taibaiella soli
CAAGGATGCCGGTTTTGTTTCCGAAAGTCAGGGCAGAAATGACCAGGATGCACAGTATAATGATGATCGTAAAGACCATGCTCAGGTTGCCGCCGCGTTTTGCGCCCCGGATATTGACAAGGGTAAGAAAGATGATGAGGAGACAGGCCACCAGCTTTCCGCCCATATTGTCGAAAGGAGCGATGATGCCAAGAAAGGTGACCGAGGCAATGTCGCCGGGTAATTGAGGTAACGGGATAAAGGTGGCCAGTGCGCCTGCAAAAACAAAAGCGATGGATGAGATGGCCGCCGTCTGGATGACGGTGAAGGAGGCCCAGCCGTAGAGAAAGGAGATTGTTTTACCATAAATTTTCTCAAGCCAGGAAAAGGGGCCGCCGGAATGAGGGTACATCGCGCCTAATTCCGCAATGCTCCACATGCCGAATAAGGTGAGTATCCCGGCCAGCGCAAAAGCGATGATGACCAGGTAAGGCGCACCGAGAACACCGGCCATCGGGGCTACCTTTTTAAATACCCCCGAGCCGATTATAGTACTGATGACTATGATGATGGCCATTTTCAGGCCGAAAGATCTTTTTAATCCCTGAGGGGGTACGTTGTTCATTCCGTGTGCTTGTTTCATGAATCGATGCTGCCTGCGGGGATTCCCATGCAGTCCCCGGTACTTTATTAATTATCCGGTGGTTCTGCCGGGATTTCATTTTGTGATGTTATAGCAATAGACGAGCCGGACGCTATTGCCTTTCCGCTCAGATCTTTCCGGGATGATCCTGCGTGAGCGCGCCTCTTGTATTGCCGGTATTTAGCGTGGAAGCCGGTTCGAACAGCATGACGGCAACCTCGTGTTCGGCAACGGGCCTGTGCTCCACGCCTTTGGGCACGATTAAAAATTCATGTTCCTTCAGGGTAACGGTCTTATCGCGAAACTCCATATTAAATTGCCCTTCCAGCACATAAAACATCTCGTCTTCGCTATCGTGCCTGTGCCAGACAAATGTCCCCTGGAATTTTACGAGCCTGATATGCTGCCCGTTCAGTTCGCCGACGATCCTGGGATTCCAGTAGTCGTGAAACAGCGACAGCTTGTCTTTGATGTTGATCCTTTCCGGCATCTTTAATGGTCCCTTTTTGGTAAAGAAGTACAATGTATGTATTATATTTCATTTATGGGCTGTTATGCGGTTCATTTCGGGATGGAATGTGTTGCAGGTTTTAGTCGAGATGCTTACGAAGCCCGGTTCCTGTCGCCGCATTGCGTTTTTTTGCGCCGCGGGGGATCATGATACCGCCGTCTGCCTTCTCAAAGCAAAAAGCAGTTCTGATATACGGGATGGGTTCTTATGCTACAAAATAAAAAATATTTGTACATCAGTACCAAATGCATCGCTCTCTTATGTATCTTTGCTGAAGAGAATTGCCAACTACCATATGAATTACTCATCAGAATTAATAAAAGGAACACTCAAGACCATTGTGCTCAAACTATTGTCCGACAATAAGAAGATGTACGGATACGAAATTACCCGGAAAGTAAAAGAGATGTCGGATGAGCGTATACAGATCACGGAAGGCGCCTTGTACCCGACATTGCACGCACTCGAAAAAGACGGTTTGGTGACCACGGAATTAGAATATATCGGCAAGAGAGTGCGTAAATACTATTACCTGAGCCCGGACGGAAAAGTAAAAACAAAAGAAAAACTCAATGAGCTGAGCGAATTTATGCAGACCATGATCTTTTTACTGGACCTGAAACCAAAAACCGTTTAGATGTACCGTATCAGCGACCAGCAGATTGATTATATCCTCAGCGATATCCGCGCAAGAGGAGTCGGAATGGAGGATCTGCAGCAAAACCTGCTGGATCATATCTGCTGCATCATCGAGCAGAATCTGGAAGAAGGCGGAGATTTTGAAGCCTTTTACAGCACGACCATCCAGACCTTTTACCAACACGAGCTGCGTGAAATAGAAGAGGAAACCCGTTTATTATTAACATTCAAAAACTACTACAGCATGAAAAGGGCATTAATCATCAGCGGAATCATTTTGACGGTCTCTTTCTTTACAGGATCTTTATTGAAACTTATGCATTTACCCGGTGCAAGCTTTCTGCTTCTACTGGGGATTTTGTCCATAAGCCTGGTATTCTTACCCCTTCTGTTTGTGCTGATGATGAAGAGCGTTAAATCCACGCGTAACCTATGGGTAGGTGGCGTAGGGACTGCAACGGGGATCCTGTTTTTTATTTCAACCCTGTTTTTGGTCATGCACTGGCCCGGAGCAAGAATACTCTGGTTTGGTACCCTGCTGTTGAATTCCTTAGTGTTTATTCCCCTGTATTTCTTTTCAGGCATTCGTCAGCCGGAAACAAGGCTTAATACGATTGTATCATCCGTTATACTGGTTGCTGCAACGAATGCGTTGTTTATTCTGACCAATATTCGGACGTCTGAAAAAAATGAAGTCCATACTTCCGTCAGAATGGAGCAGCCGGGGAGTGGCAGCTTTTAAAAAACAAAAATTACCGCTACGCGAAAACAACGTTATATGATCAATATGATGTTTTTCACAAAACCTATCGTACCAGTGTAATATCACCCTTATGAGTGTGTTTCATCCCGTCTTTCCCGGTAAATTGCAAGTAATAATAAAATGTACCCGACTCTTGTAGCATTCCCTTAAAATTTCCGTCCCAGTTTGTCAAAACATCATAGCTGATGAATACCAGTTCCCCGTAGCGGTTATAGATCAGCAGCCGGTAATTGGATGGTGAGCAGCCGATAATTGGGCTAAACAGGTCGTTCCTGCCGTCGCCATTGGGCGTAAAGGCGGTAGGTAGAAAAACCGGGCACTCACAGTATTCCGAAGTTACTACCACGGTATCCATTGCTATACAATGCTCATTCGATACCTGGACATGATAAATACCCGGTTCGCGCACCACCCGCATGGGATCTGTACTCCGGTCATCCCAAAGATACGCCGTAGCGCCGTGCGTCGAAGCATCCAGCATCGTAGCCCTGCCATGGCAAATATGCCGGTCATCGATTGCAATGATCGTAATCGGTTCGTAGTGTACCCGCACCGTGTCCCGTTCCGTACACGGGCCGATACTTACCGATACAAAATAAACCCCAGGAGCGGAAACCGTCAGTTTATAATCGGTACTCCCGTTCTGCCACAGATACTGAGCGTCATCGACAGCGGCATCTAGCACAAAGCTGCCGGCACATAATACCGTATCATGTCCGATATCTGCGGCAAAGCGGATAAAATCCACCATAAAGCTGTCCAGGACCGTGTAGCAATTACGTGTAGCGTACACACACACTGTCTGTCGTTCATGCACTTCAAGGAATGATGTTGTATCACCGCTGTTCCACAGATAAGAGTCGTAACCCGGAGCTGCTGTAAGCACAACAGAAGGTGCAAAGCATACGACTGTATCCTGTACGCGGGTCGTCGTATCTCCCCCATGAACCATCAGTGTGTCCGTATCCATGCAATGACCCACCTGCACCGTAATTGCATAAAGACCCGGCGTGTGCACCGCGTATGTGGGCGCGGATGTCGTGTCATGCCATGTATAGAGAGCATTGGTGAAGGGGACTGAGGCATCCAGTATAAGGGTATCACTGCCACACACCACGGTGTCGTTTCCGAGATCAAGGCTAAAGCGAACAAACCTGATTCTAAACGTATCTATCGTTACCCGGCATCCATCCCGATTATAGACCCATAGTGTATCCGACATGGTGATCTGTCGTGCGCAGCCCGTGTCGCCGTTATTCCAGATACACGAACCGGTCGCTGCCGAAGATATGAGTTGAAACGAGGACGCAAAGCAGATAGCCGTATCGGTTATGATAGCTGTTGTATCCGGCGGTTGGACTGACACGTAAAATGTATCCACATTATACCGGCATGAGGTGTGATAAGTGACCCAATAAGCGCCGGAGGATGTAATTGTAAGCTGCTTGCCGATTGAGCCGTTATTCCACTTATAATCCCGGCCCGTAGTATCGATTGCCACCAATGGTGAGGCGTCGCAGACAGGGTCGGTCATAACCCGTAACACAGTAACCCCTGAAAGCACAGGTACGACATTGGGCATACCGTAATATGGCACGCCCGTGAGATTGGTCACCTGAACCCCATGGGGCACATAATTACAAGCAATTCCCGGATCGTCAGGGTTGTCAACAATCCCCATAAAGCCATTGTTTGAAATTACATATACTTTCTGGTCGGGTCCCAGCTTGACGCCTGAAATAGCGGACGAGGCACCCGGGTATGGCCCGATTGTTTGCAACAGTGTCCTTGCAGCAGCCGGGTTTGCTGCACTGAGATCGAACTGCCAAAGCCTGGAAGTATGATTTGGGAGGTCCGACTCAGACACATATAACTTGGAATTATCCGGAGAGAAACCGGCACTGTAAAATTCTTCGACGGTATCCAATTGAATAGAATTCGACACTATTCCTGTAGCCGGGTCAAAATCTGAAACGATTAACCCCAAAGGGTGTATTCCGAAGTTTGTCGCTGCCAGTTTTCTATGATTCGGGGATCCGCAGAGAGCGCCTATGTGAGCAAGATCATTTCCACTATTGGATACTACAGGCGTAGTGTTTATGCCGGCTGCATTCACTTCATACGCCAGATAAGTATTAGTTGTGTCACGGCATGTAACCACCCAGATATTACAATTGGTACCCGGTATCGCAGTTAGTCTTTCGGTCAGCTTCTTAGAGCTGTCTATAACGATTCCTTTTCTCCCGGGTACAATATCACCCATTCCATTATTCAGCGTCATATCAATCAAACTATAGTATAGTGTTGCCGGGCCAAAAGTCATATTTACCACGCCGATGGAGAATAAATAGTATTGATGCGCAGATCCGGGGGTGGGCACAATCAGGGCGGCCTGGGCTGAGGTTTCCACACGCTCATTCGCCGCAACAATGCCTAGTCCGTTGGGCATCAGGTTATGCTGCCTGTCCCATACCCTATTTCCTTCAGAATAAAACAACAGGTTACCATTGGCGTCACATACAGATGCGCTTCC
>JBEBVQ010000191.1:0-5054 GCA_040392625.1 Taibaiella soli
GGGTCGCTTCGGAGGCCGGCAATATTAAGTATGATTTTATCGTGCATCCCGGTGCGGATGCGTCGCAGATCCGTTTGCGTTTTGAAGGGGCTGAGGGGCTGAGTATCCGTAACAATGCGTTACGGGTCAATACTTCTGTTGGGGAGGTGGTGGAGCGTAAGCCTTATGCCTATCAACTGATCAACGGGGAAAAGACCGAAGTCCGGTGCGTGTATAAAGTGAAAGGGGATGAAGTTACTTATGCTTTCCCGCAAGGCTACAATAAGACGCAATTGCTTGTGATCGATCCTGTGGTGGAGTTTGCCACGTTTACCGGTGCGGTATCGGATAACTGGGGGAATTCTGCTACCTATGATCATCAGGGTAATTTCTATGCAGGAGGTACTGTTGCCGGGTCGCAATTCCCGACGACAACCGGGGCATTTCAGACGACATATCGCGGAGGCGGTACCGGCGGCGGCAATCCGGGGTTCCCGTGTGATGTTACGGTTACGAAATTTACATCGGATGGATCGGCATTGTTATTTTCTACTTTTCTCGGCGGCGTTGATAATGAACAGCCGCACAGCATGGTGGTGGACGGAGATGGAAATCTTGTGATTGCCGGCCGCACATACTCTAACAATTTTCCTGTAACCGGCGCCGCGTACGACCAGACGCATAACGGCGCTTGTGATATATTTATTGCAAAATTGAATCCGACAGGTACCTCATTGCTGGCATCAACATACTATGGAGGCTCAGGAGATGACGGTGTGAATGTTTCGGCTGTTTGGGGAACTATATCCAGCGTCAAGTACAGCTATGCTGATGATGGCAGAACAGAGGTGATCGTTGACCGGCAAAATAATATCTATGTAGCGGCTCCGACGCAATCGGGCAACCTGCCGACCGTAAATGCAACGCAGGCTGCCTTGTCCGGTCCGCAGGATGCCCTGGTAATTAAATTTAACAGTAGCCTGAATAATCTTTTGTGGAGCACGTATCTGGGTGGAAGTAGTTATGATGCTGCTTATGTGCTGGCATTGGATACGTCCGAGCAGCATATTTATGTTGCCGGAGGTACAGCGAGTAATAATTTCCCTGTTATCGCAGGAGGCTTGTGGCAGACTTACCGGGGTGGCATGTGTGACGGGTATATTGTGAAATTCCAGAATAGCGGCGCCTACCCCAAGGTGCGGAATACATTCATCGGGACGAATGACTATGACCAATGTTTCGGTATCCAGGTGGACCCCGAAGATAATGTATATGTTACCGGAAATACATTGGGCGGCAGCTTCCCTGTTACACCCGGCGTATATTCCAATCCCGGATCGAGCCAGTTTGTGATGAAATTGAATGCTGATCTGAATACAAATATTTATGCTACTGTTTTCGGTTCCGGAACTCCGTCCGAAATTGATATCACACCGGTGGCCTTCCTGGTGGACACCTGTCATAATGTGTATATATCCGGCTGGGGCGGTGGCCCGTATGCACGGACGGGAAGTAATACGTTTGGCATGCCGGTCACAATGGCTCCGCATCCGAATCCGGCGTTCCAGTCCGCCACAGACGGCCAGGATTTTTATTTCATTGTATTGTCGAGAGATGCTGCAGATTTGTTGTATGGTTCTTATTTTGGGGGTACCAATGTTTTTGAGCATGTGGATGGCGGTACCAGTCGCTTTGATAAAAACGGCGTCATTTATCAGGCTATTTGCGGCGGATGCGGCGGGACGTCTGCCGTACCGACAACACAGGGCGCATATAGCAGGAGCAATGGCAGTTCCAATTGTAATCTGCTTGCCGTAAAAATTGCCTTCAACCTGGGGTCGGTGAATGCGGTTGCACTTGCGGAACCTGAAACGCGTGGTTGTTTACCTTTTACAGTACAGTTTAAAAACAACTCTACTAACGCTACAACTTTTACCTGGGATTTTGATGACGGGTCACCGATTGATACCAATAGTGCCCCGTCCCATACTTTTTCCCAGGCAGGTACTTTCAATGTACGGCTGATTGCTTCTAATCCGCATGGATGCAATCAGCTGGAGGATACCATATATATTCAGATACGGGTGGATACTACACGGGTGATGGCGGGCTTTGAATACACTATTGTGGATAGCTGCGATCCTTATCGCGCTTCATTTGTCAATACTACCCAGTTCAATTATAAGACTGCGGATCAGGATACGCGATTTGACTGGGATTTCGGCGATGGTAGTACTTTTACCGGTGAAACCCCGCCCGTCCATAGCTATCCCGCCCCGGGGAGCTATACGGTGACGCTGGTAGTAAATGATACCACCGCCTGCAACAACCCCGATACAATAGTCCGGACAATTGAATTCATCAATTTGATGGTAAAGGCAAATATGGATCTGCCGGATTCTATTTGTATTGCACATGACAGTGTATTCAGGGATTTATCAGAAAATGCTACCAGTATATTGTGGGATTTCGGTGATGGTACTACTTCGGCGGAGCCAAATCCGAGACATCGCTTTCCGGACTCCGGGAGTTATACGATAACATTTGTGGCTGAAAACCCCGCGTCTTGTAACGGAATAGATTCCGTACAAAAAACTATTTGGGTAAAACCTATGCCGGTAGCTATGTTTGATCATGCTCCTCATACGCCCCAGACGAATGTACCGATTAATTTTACCAACCGCTCTCAGAGTGCAGTACGCTATCATTGGGATCTGGGAGATGGTACGGAAAGCACGGAAGAACATACCAGCCATCTGTATAAGCGTACCGGGAGATATACGGTCTGCCTGACGGCCTACTCGCCTGAGAATTGTGTCGATATATTCTGCAGGGAAGTAGAAGCTGACATCCGTCCGCTGATTGATGTGCCGTCCGCATTCAGCCCCAATGGCGATGGTAATAATGATATTTTATACGTCCGGGGCGCGGCAGTGGAAACGATGATATTCCGCGTATATAACCGCTGGGGCGAACTGGTGTTCGAGAGTACGGATATCAGTGTGGGGTGGGATGGCTCCTATCAGGGAAAAGAACAGGAAATGGAGGTATATGCCTACACGCTGTATGCAACATTTTACGACGGAGGTACCGCTACGAAACAAGGAAATATAACATTATTACGCTGATCTGATGAAACAGGTATGGGGATATACGGTGGGGCTTTTATTGCTTGTTGCGGGATATGGCGATCTCCGGGGGCAGGGCATACATTTTTCGCAGTACTACAATGCGCCGATGCTGCTGAACCCCGCCAATACCGGACTGATGCCGGATCATGATTACCGGGTGGGCGGCAACTACCGCAACCAGTGGGCTTCTGTGCCTGTGCCCTACCGCACTATGTCTGCCTATGGCGATTTCCAGCTCTTCCACGGTGTGGAAGGCAATAACTGGCTGGGCCTTGGCCTGGCATTTTTTAATGATCAGGCAGGCAACGGCAACCTCAGCCTGAACAGGTTTGAGGGGTTTGCTGCGTATCATCTTCAGTTGGGTCGCGCAAGCATGTTGTCGGCAGGCCTTTCGGGATCGTATGCGCAAAGGAGCGTGGATTTCAGCAAGCTTACTTTTGATGTGCAGTGGGACGGCTTCACTTTTAACAGCGATCTGCCGAGCAATGAAATTCCCGGTCTGGCAAAAACAAGCTATTTCGATGTGGGCGCCGGGCTGAACTATGCATTCTTTCCCAATGAAAATGTTTACGTAAAGCTGGGCGCCGGGGTTGCGCATATCAACCAGCCCAAAGAAAGCTTTTATGGGAATGACAACCGTCTCGGCATCCGCCCTTCAGTAAACCTGGACGGTTTGTTCCGGATGAACGAGCGTTTTATTCTCAATCCTTCCGCTTACTACACCCAGCAGAAAGGAGCTTACGAATTAGTATATGGTATGCTTTTCCAATATTGGCTGGGTGGCACCGGCAATGAGGCTACTCAATTGCTCCTGGGGCCATACCACCGGCTGGGCGAATCGGTGATCCCTGCTTTCGGGCTGGAGCTGGGCGCAGTACGGGTGATGGGCACTTACGATTTCACGATCTCCGATATCAAGGATTATAACCGCAGCAGGGGCGCATTCGAGTTGTCGATCCGCTACCAGGGATTGTATGATGCACTGGGCGGCGGCCCGCCGCGGAATTTGTTTAGCTGCCCGCGGTTTTAATGAATGTGTGGAATGTGTTAAATGTGACAAATGTGGGGAGTGTCATTTTTTTTTGAAAACACATTTCACACATTTGTCACATCCCCCACATTGATTACTTCTTCAATGACAAAATAAAGCCTGTTACAGTGGTGATCAGTTCATGATTTAGCGACAGCCCGGGATTGCTGTAGGTAGCGAAGTTTTGCTGCATATCGTCCGGAGCATCTTTCAGTACGTGATTCATGCCGCTGATGATCTTCAGTTGGGCTTTCTCCTGTGCTTTGGCCAGCATGGCGGCATCTGCAGTACTGACCTGAAGATCAGTAGTACCCTGAATGATTAAAACAGGAATAGCAAGACGTGCAATCTCTGCCGATGGGTCGTAGCGAAACCAGGAGATCGTATAAGGTTGTACACTCGGCCGGAACAGTCCGTATAGTACGGGATTAACAACTGTTACTGTGTGGCCGGCTTTCAGGGAATCGATAATGATATTGCAGGTATCTGCAAACTGGGGCGCCTGTTTTGCGAGTTGGCGCTTTAATATCTTGTCGGCAGATTCCCCGGCGCCTGCGACAGAAATAAACGCATCTGCCCCGGCTTTTGCTGCTGCAAGCATACCAATGAGCGAACCTTCGCTGTGCCCCAGTACGGTCACTGATGAGAAACGCGGATCTTTTTGCAGCAGTTGTATCCATGCTGCCGCATCGTTGATATAATGTTCAAAACGTAAATCGGATTCTTTGGCGCCTGCCGGCTGGCTTTTACCAATGCCGCGTTTGTCGTAGCGGAGGCTGGCAATGCCATGATGCTTCAGCGAATCGGCGATCATCTGATAGGCATTATTCGTCATCATGGGATTGTTCCCATTCCGGTCTGTGGGGCCGGATCCGGCGATGATGAGCGCTACAGGTATGTTCTTTTCCGCTGCC
>JBEBVQ010000192.1:0-5054 GCA_040392625.1 Taibaiella soli
TGATAAAGAAAAAGAAAAACTGAAAGCGCAGCTTGATAAGCTGATCGCGGAAATTGACCATCTGCTTATTTCACTGAATGACTAAGGGGAGGATCATTATATTGTTTTATCTGGCGTTGGCTTGCATGACAATTGTTTCATGCAATACCGAACGAGATCCGTGCCTGCAGCCCCAGAATGTTTTTCTGCGGATGCAATTCCTCCGGAAGGCTGCTGATACGGGTACTGCCTTCGTGGATACTTTACTGCCTTATATGCTGCTGAACCCGATCGATCATCCGTTGCCATATATGGCTGCCGGTGCAAAAAATATCAGCGCTTTCAACATCAGGTTGGATCCTGATGCAGACAGCAGCCGGTGGTATCTCCAGACGGATTCTGCAGCAACGCACCGGCGCGATACGATTACGTTTCATTATGAGCGGGAGCTCCATTTTATATCGAATGCCTGCGGATATACTTATTATTACCGCCTGAACGAAGTACGCGCTGCCCGGCGCGCGCTGGCAGATACGGTACGCAGCATCGACTCTGTGGTCATTACACAGAGAGAAGTGAACAATGAGGCAGGGAAGACGCATGTAAATATCTATTTTCACAGAAACTAACCCGTGATGCGCTACGCATACATAATCATAGTCCTGGTATTATTATCATCTCGTGCTCAGGCGCAGGAAGACACGATGCAGGTATATGATATCATGCAGGTGCAGGAAGATACAACATTCACCAGCCCGCAGGATACGGTTGCTGCAGACTCTCTGATCACATTGCCAGACTCTGCTACAATACCGCCGGTAACATTGCCACCCAAAGTACGGCAATTACGTCTGAGTGTAGACATCGCCAAGCCTCTTGCTGCGGTGCTGCTGAAAGACCGGATGGGGATTGAGCTGATGGCCGATTATTATCTCCGCAAGGAGCTGTACCTGGTGGCGGAAGCCGGCGGCGGCAATGTGCGTTATCATTATCCTGACCTGAGTTATCAGGCTTCCAATACCTTTTTCCGTTTCGGGATAGACAAAAGCATGATCCCCCGTATGCATCCTGATGATTGGGATATGGTATTTATCGGCGCCCGCTATGGTATGGCGCTGGTACGACTGAGCGAGGCAGACTATATTACAAAAGATCCATTCTGGGGAGAAACTTCAGGCGCCATGCCTGCCCGTAATTTTACCGGGCATTGGTTTGAGGTGACAGGCGGTATGCGTGTGGAAATGGTAAAGGGCTTCTTCATCGGGTGGAATGTCCGCGGACGTTTTCTCCTGAACCGGTCTGCTTTCAAAGAATTGGCTCCGTTGTATATTGCCGGCTACGGGAGAGGAGATAAAAACGGCATTTTTGATTTTAATTTTTATCTCAGTTACGCCCTGCGGAAAAATGGAAAATTGAAAATGGAGAATGGAAAATGAATTTTTAATTTTCAATTCTCCATTTTCAATTAACGTTTAAATTGTTCAATAAGGATGTGCTCCCGGCAAAAAGCATATTCACGTTCATCGTTTGAAGCTACGATAACCAGCCTGTTTTTTGTATAGCGTTCTATCCAGGATTGATATTGCCCCACGCCATGCTCGTCCAGGTTGGTGCAAGGCTCATCCAGCAGCAGCACCGGCGTATCGGTAAATATTGCCTGCGCCAGCTTCACCCGCTGCTTCATACCTGAAGAATATTCGCCGATGGGCTTTCCTGCATCTGCTGATAATCCTGTCCATGTGATGATATCATCGGGTGTGATGCCGGATTGTACCGGCTTGAAGGCGTAATGAAAATGGAGGAATTCACGGAGGGTCAGCTCTTCCACCAGCTCCATGCCGGGCGCGCAATAGCTGATGAGGGAGAATACCTGTTCGGGCGCTGCCGGTACATTGTCGTGTATATAGCTGATCTTGCCCGATGAGGGCGCCTGCATGGCAGCAATCAGGCGCATCAGGGTGCTTTTGCCGCTGCCGTTGGCGCCTAAGAGCGCGTAGCTGCCCGGCGCCGTGAAGGTATAGCTGATGTCCTTAAATACCCAATGGCGCAGAAAGCGCTTGCCCGTGCGTTCAAGGGAGATCTTCATTATGACGTCGTGTATAGCCCCTCATAATGCCCCGGCCGGTATCCCGGATGAAGGTGATAATCTCATCCCGCTCGTCTGAAACCGGTATCTCGGCTTCAATGATGTTCATCGCTTTGGATACATTATAGCCGCGGACGTACAGGATGCGGTAGATATCGAGGATATGGTTGATCTGCTCAAGCGAAAACCCGCGGCGCTTTAAACCTACGGAATTGACCCCGGCATAAGACAGCGGCTCCCGTGCGGCTTTTACAAACGGAGGCACATCCTTACGTACCAGCGACCCGCCGGTGATAAATGCATAAGAACCGATCCGCACAAACTGCTGCACTGCCGTAAGGCCTGCCAGTACTACGTTATCACCGACGATGATATGCCCCGCCAGTGTCGTATTGTTGGAGAAAATGCAGTTGTCGCCGATCTCGCAATCATGTGCGATATGCGAGTAGGCCATGATCAGGCAGTTGTTGCCGATGCTGGTTTTATTCCGGTCGGCAGTACCCCGGTTGATGGTCACGCATTCCCGTATGGTGCAGTTGTCGCCGATAATTGTCAGGGTATCTTCTCCTTTGAACTTCAGGTCCTGCGGTATGGCAGAGATAATTGTGCTCGGGAATATCCGGCAGTTTTTCCCGATCCGCGCCCCTTCCATAATGGTTACATTGGAACCGATCCAGGTGCCTTCCCCGATCTCCACGTTCTTATGTACCGTAGTAAAAGGGTCAATCTTTACATTCGGCGCGATCCGTGCGTCGGGATGTATATACGTAAGTGGGTGGATCATTTTTTATCTTTTGGGACGATTTGTGCTACCAGATCGGCTTCTGTGGCCAGTTTGTTTCCTACGTATGCAGTTCCGCGCATTTCACAGATCCCGCGTCTGATCGGGTTGGTCAGCTCCATTTTCAGGATGAGCGTATCTCCCGGTACTACTTTGTGTTTAAAACGGGCTTTGTCTATTTTGATAAAATAAGTGTCGTAGTTCTGGGGATCGTCATAGTTATTCAGTGCGAGAATGCCGCCGGCCTGTGCCAGCGCTTCTATCTGCAGCACACCGGGCATCACCGGGTTACCGGGGAAGTGTCCCTGGAAGAATTGCTCATTGAATGTAACGTTCTTGATCCCCACCACATGGCTGTCGCTCAGCTCAATGATCTTATCCACCAGCAGGAACGGGTATTTGTGCGGGAGCGATTTCTCGATATGATTGATATCGTAGATGGCCGGCTGCGTGGGATCGTATTGCGGGATATCGGAGAGGTGCTTGTTCTTCTTGATATACTGCTTGATCTTACGGGCAAATTCCACATTGGAAGAATGCCCCGGCCGGTTGGCAATGATGTGCGCCTTGATCGGATACCCGATCAGCGCCAGATCGCCGACTACGTCGAGCAGCTTGTGGCGTGCAGGTTCGTTGGGGTAATGTAATTGAATATTGTTCAGGATGCCCTCCTGCTTTACTTCTATATGCTGTTTGTTAAAGACCCGCGCGAGATGGGTAAGCTCTTCCGGATGTACCGGCTTGTCCACCACCACGATGGCATTACTCAGGTCTCCTCCCTTGATCAGGTTGTGCTGCAGCAGGTATTCCAGCTCATGGAGGAAGCAAAATGTCCGGCACGGGGCTATATCATCCCTGAATTCGCTGATATGTTTCAGCGTTGCGTGCTGGGTGCCGAGGATAGGGGAGTTGAAGTCAATCAGCGTAGTGATCTGGTATTCGCCGGACGGAACAGCGAGCATATCCACATTCTTCACCGGATCATAAAAATGGATATTGGTATCAATCGCATAAACGATACGCCGGGCCTCCTGTTCCTGGATGCCTGCCTCCGTGATCGCTTCGATGAAGGTCTGTGCACTGCCGTCCATAATAGGTACTTCGGGGCCATCGATCTCGATGAGTACATTGTCCACTTCCATGCCTACGAGGGCAGCCAGCAGGTGTTCAATGGTACTGATCCGTGCTCCGTTGTATTCAATAGTGGTGCCACGGGACGTATCAACGACAAAATCCACATCTGCTTTTACTATCGGGTTGCCGGGAAGGTCAGTACGCTGGAAGCGGATGCCTAAGCCCGGATTGGCCGGTTTAATGGTGATATTTACATTCTGGCCGGTATGGAGACCTACGCCGGAAAGTGAAATTGCTTTCTTAACGGTTTTTTGATTCTGAGCGGAAGTGTTTTTTTGCACAGCGTTCTTTTTTTAATCTCGTGTGTATCGAGATGTTATATATGTTATTTTTTTATTGAAATATTGTGATTATTTAAAAGGCTATTAAGTTCCTCTACGGTTTCCTCCAATTGCTGCAGCCTTTGCTGTAATACCGGCAAATTTCTAAAAATTGCCTGACTTTTCAGGGAACTTTTATAATCAAATGCCGGAGAGCCATTTAATGCAGCATTTTCGGTGATAACGGATTTTGAAAGTCCGCTTTGTGCATTGATACGGGTGCCGTCGGCAATCTGAATATGACCCACGATGCCCACCTGCCCGCCGATGATGCAGTTACGGCCTACTTTCGTACTGCCGGAAACACCTGTTTGCGCGGCAATGACCGTATTTTCCCCGATGTTCACATTGTGGGCGATCTGGATCAGGTTGTCGAGCTTCACGCCTTTGTGTATGACGGTTGCGCCCAGCGTAGCCCGGTCTATGGTCGTATTGGCGCCGATCTCTACATCGTCTTCGATAATGACATGGCCGATCTGCGGCACTTTCCGGTAGGTGCCGTCTTTCTGCGGGGCAAAGCCGAAGCCGTCGCCCCCGATCACGGTACCGGCATGAACGACAACCCTGCTCCCCAGCACACAATTGTTATAGATCTTCACACCGGGATACAGGATGGTGTCGTTGCCAATGACGGCATGATCGCCGCGAGCGTCGCCCCGGTCCGCGCCAAGGCCGCTGAACTGGACGCCGCCCGCCAGGCCGCCGACCGCGCTGGCAAGGGGCCGACGCCGGCGGCGTGGGGGGGCGGGTCGGG
>JBEBVQ010000193.1:0-5046 GCA_040392625.1 Taibaiella soli
CCCGTCTCTATAATTGAGATTAAAAAACCGCCCCTGAATTTTTTCAGGGGCGGTTTTTTAATCAATTAATTCACCTGAACGATCAGAAATTTCAGGTATTGCGTGGCAGGTATATGCCATACTACAGGATGGTCGGATGCCTGTGTCTGCCAGGTGACCTGGCGCAGCTTTCTTTTGGCGTCTTTAGCTGCTTCCCCGATGATCTCAAGGAATAATGCCGGTGAAATCAGGTTGGTGCAGGATGCCGTTACCAGGAATCCACCGGGTTTGACCAGCTTCATGCCGCGCAGGTTGATCTCCTTATAGCCTGTGACGGCTTTCCGGATATTTTCCCGGCTTTTGGTGAATGCAGGCGGGTCGAGCATTACCACGTCATGGAGCCGGCCTTCTTTCGTCCATTGTTTCAGTACATCGAATGCATTTACTGCTTCGAACCGGCAGATATCGCCGTAATTGTTGAGTAGAGCGTTGCGCCGGGCGGCGGCGACGGCATGCTCGGAAATATCCAGGCCGAGTACGCTTTTGGCGCCGTAATGTGCCGCATGCAGCGCAAAAGTACCGGTGTAGCAAAAGGCCTCCAGCACATCCGCTCCCTGTACAATATGCCGGATGGCCCTGCGGTTGTCCTGCTGATCGAGGAAATACCCCGTTTTCTGCCCGTTCTCTATATCGACATGGAATTTCAGCCCGTTTTCGTTGAGGATAATATTAGTGTCAAAAGGGGCAGATAAAAAACCCTTTTGCTGGGGAAGCCCTTCCAGTTCCCGCACCGGCACATCATTACGTTCAAAGATCCCTTTAGGCTTGAAAATATTTTCCAATGCCGTCACTATGGCAGATTTCCAGCGGTCAATGCCCAGCGCCAGCGTCTGTATGACAAAATAATCATTGAATTTGTCGATGATCAGCCCGGAAAGATTGTCTGCTTCCGAGAATATCAGCCGGCAGTTCTCTGTATATCCCAATTGCTGGCGGTAGGCCCAGGCGGCAGCGATGCGTTTGTGAAAAAACTGATCGTCGATGATCTCCTCCTTATTCCTTGTGACCAGCCGTACTCGTATCTGGGAGGCGGGGTTGATGTAGCCTTTCCCGATAAAAGACCCGTTGTAAGAATAGACTTCCACAATATCCCCCGCTTCGGCGTTGCCCTCATGGTCCCCCAGCTCATTTGCAAATATCCACGGATGCCCGTTCGCGACACGGTCGCCTGCTTTTTTTATCAGAAAAAATTTCGCCATCCGGCAAAGGTAAAAGAATTGGGCATGTATGGTTGCACCGGTTTTTACGCTGGTATTTGTTGGCTGAATTGCACCCCTTGAGTTTTTGACAATGGTGTTATTTGTATTTTAAGGCATAACTTTGTTCTGTACAGGTTTGGCCTGTCATAAAATCAATTTTATGAAACAATTTTTCAAAATGTTTTTTGCCTCGTTCCTGGCAATGGTAGTAGCGGGCGTGATACTGATCATTGTGGCTATATCGGCTGTTGTGGGCCTTGTTTCGAAGGCCACTACGAGTGATAAAACTGCGACTGCGCTTTCCGGGAATGTGCTGCGTATAGAGCTGGATCAGCAACTGCATGAACAGGGGGAAAATAATTCGCTGGCTGCCTTTGGTGAAGGCAGCAGTTTTTCTGCCGGTTTGTACGATGCGATCAAAGCAGTGAATGCGGCTGAAAAGGACGATAATATTAAGGGCATTTACCTGGATCTGGGGCAACCCTCAAACAGTTGGGCTACACTGCAGCAACTGCGGTCTGCGTTGGTTTCATTTCGTTCGTCCGGGAAATTTATTTATGCTTATGGAGAGTCTGTTCCGCAGCGTGCCTACTTTGTGGCAACGGCTGCTGACAGCATATTCATGAACCCGGTGGGATACGCGGAATTAAATGGTCTGACCACTACGCTTGCCTTCTTCAAAGGAACCCTGCAGAAGCTGGATATTGAGCCTGAAATATTTTATGCAGGCAAGTTCAAAAGCGCTACAGAACCGTTCCGTGCGGAGAAGATGAGCGAGGCTAACCGGGCCCAGATTGCGGCGATACAGCAGCATATCTGGGCAGAATTCCTGACGGCAGTAGCAGGACGCACAGGTGTAGATACGGCCACAGTGCACCAGTGGGCGGCTACCGGCGCTGTACAATTTCCCGGCGATGCCCTGCGGTATAAGCTGGTTGATGCTTTGCTGTACCGTGATGAGGTGGAGCAGTGTATCCGCGCCCGTACCGGACAGAAAGAAGACGAAAAGATCAAGTACGTAAAGCTGGATGATTATGCTCAGACGCATGTACGTAATACCAAAACCGGCGATACGCGGATCGCTGTTCTTTTTGCCGAAGGCGCCATAACAGACGGTGAAAAGTCTGAAGACTATCAGATCGCTTCGGAAGATTTCGTAAAAGCAATACGTACCATACGTCGCAACGACAAGATAAAAGCAGTGGTGATGCGGGTCAATTCTCCCGGGGGCAGCGCGCTTGCTTCAGAAGTGATCCTGCGTGAGTTGAAGTTGTTGCAGGAAAAAAAGCCGCTGATCGTTTCGATGGGCGATGTGGCCGCATCCGGCGGATATTATATTTCCTGCGGCGCAGACAGCATTTTTGCCATGCCGACCACCATTACCGGCAGTATCGGGGTGTTTACCATGTTGTTCAATATGGAAGGTCTGTTGAAAAATAAACTGGGGGTTACTTTCGACGAAGTCAAGAATGCACCTTATGCAGATTTCCCTGCCATGCACCGGCCGCTGACGGCTGCTGAAAAGCAACGCATGCAATTGTACGTGGATTCTATATACGCATTATTCAAGCACAGAGTGGTTAGCGGACGGAAGCTGGCGCCTGATCTGGTGGACAGCGTCGCCCAGGGCAGGGTATGGAGCGGCACGGATGCTTTGGCTTACGGCCTTGTCGATGGGCTGGGCAATCTTGACCGTGCATTGGCCAGCGCTGCGTCCAGGGCGAACGTGAAGGATTATAATATTGTCACTTACCCGGAACGGGTGGACAAGCTGGAAAGTCTGATGCGTCGTTTTTCAGGTAATAATTCCATGGAGCTTGAGGCTCGTATCCGCGGGATACTCGGTGTGGAATATAACTGGTACCGCGATATCAAAGACCTGCAGCAGATGAACAGGAAGATGATGATGGCATTACCCTTCAGGCTGGAGGTAAGATAATAGAGTTATGAGTTATGAATGATGAATTATGAATTATCACATCATTCATAACTCATCATTCATAACTCATCATTCATCATTCATAACTCATAATTCACAATTAACAAATTCCGTGCAAAGAGAGTGTATTTCCGTATTTGACATCTTTAAGATCGGCATTGGCCCCAGCAGCTCGCATACGCTTGGCCCCTGGCGGGCGGCTCAGCGGTTTACAACAGGGCTGCGGAAGAACGGGGATCTGGACAAGGTAGTGAAGGTGCAGGTGCTGCTTTATGGTTCCCTGGCCAAAACGGGTATTGGTCACGGTACGGACATTGCAGTCATCCTCGGGCTGGCGGGGGATGATCCGGTCGATTGTGATGTGAACCTTATTCATGAAAAGGTTGCAGGTATCCGCACAGAACGGAGGATACTGCTGGGCGGCGATACGGAGGTTGCATTTGACCCTGCTGAGGATGTCGTATTCCTGATGCAGGAAAGCCTGCCGTTCCATCCTAACGCGCTTACGTTCTTGTGCACCTTGTCGGATGGCCGGCAGCTCGCGGAGACTTTTTACTCTATTGGCGGCGGTTTTGTTGTGAAGGAAGGCGAAGACAGCAGCGTTGCGGCATTGAATGAAGAGCTGCCTTTCCCGATAGACAAAGCTGCGGATCTGCTGCACTGGTGCCGTAAAACCGGGTTGAGCATTGCAGAGGTAGTAATGGAGAATGAGCATTCGTGGCGTAGTGAGCCGGAGACAAAATCCGGTGTGCTCCGTATCTGGGATGTGATGCGGGAAAGTATCTATCGCGGCGCCCATATTGATGGGGTATTGCCCGGAGGGCTGAACGTAACCCGCCGTGCTGCCGGTCTAAATAAAAAATTATTAGAAGGACGTACCTATAATAACTACCTCGAATGGATAGATGCTATCCGTGCCGGCGGCCATCATTTTAAATACACGCTGGATTGGGTGAGTTGCTTTGCACTTGCCGTCAATGAGGAAAATGCCGCTTTTGGCAGGGTAGTGACGGCGCCTACGAATGGCGCTGCAGGTGTTATTCCTGCCGTGCTGCAGTATTTCATTGTGTTTTGTGACGGTTATGATGAGGAAAAGATCATCCGTTTCCTGCTTACGGCTTCCGAGATCGGAAGCATATTCAAGAAAGGCGCTACGCTTTCTGCTGCTATGGGAGGATGCCAGGCTGAGATCGGGGTATCTTCCGCCATGGCTGCTGCTGCGCTGACAGAAAGCCTGGGAGGCAGTGCACAGCAGGCTATGATGGCTTCCGAGATCGCAATGGAGCACCACCTGGGCCTTACCTGCGACCCTGTGGGAGGGCTTGTGCAGGTGCCTTGTATTGAACGGAATACCATGGGGGCCATCAAGGCCATTACTGCATCCCAGCTTGCATTGCAAAGCGATCCGGAGAAAGCCCGCGTTTCACTGGATGCAGTGGTGAACACCATGTGGGAAACGGCACAGGATATGAATCATAAATATAAAGAGACCGCGGAAGGCGGCCTGGCAGTGAATATACCACTGGGGCTGAGCGAATGCTGATACTGCTTTATTTGTTGCGGGTTATACTGCCAGCCCCAGCTTCAGCGCCTTGCTGACGAGCGCGGCTGTATTCTTCACATCCATTTTTAGCAGGATGCTGATGCGGTAGTGTTTCACCGTGTGCAGGCTCAGGAAAAGCTGCTGGGCAATTTCCGGATCCGTATATCCGTTTACGATCAGTTGGAGGACTTCTGTTTCGCGTGAAGTAAGGTTGGACTTGGTGGTATAGATGCGCTTTGTTTTCGCCGGTATCTGCTCCATTTTTTCTTTCAGGGAAGGCTCGATATAAGAGCCGCCGTTGTGCACGGTCTCGATCGCGTTGATCA
>JBEBVQ010000194.1:0-5024 GCA_040392625.1 Taibaiella soli
CATCTGTTGAATAAATTCTAACGCGGGTTACGGTCTCTCAAAAGCGGGTTATGGTCTTCAACGGCTTTTCTAAGTATAATTCTCAGATGCAGTGAAAGCTTCGCCGTAGGGCTGCCGTAGAGTTTTACTAAACATATTTGAATAACCCTATACAATCTTGGACAATGGTATAGAAATTCAAATTATCCAAGAAAATAATTTAAAATTCTCTAAAAGACAATTTAATATATCAAATTTTGCCCCCGTCCGGTCCGCAAGTATGTATCAAAGCCCGCGCCCAGCGCGGGTTTTGTCGTTTATGGAAATGGCGGCGTAGAGCTGCCGGAGCGTTTTGGGATTCCCGCATGTTTTTTAGTTGAAGGTACGGGGGCTGGAGGCATGTAGAGTGCGTCGTGGGCAAGTGGATTTGGACTATGGGTCGAGTAGAGGAGGAAGGTGTGTGATCGAGCGGCAATATAATGAGTTGCAAAGCAAGATTCCCTTATACCCGTTATCTTTAGTGTTTGTATGATGGAGCAAGATGAACAGGAAGGGAAAAGCCTGGGGAGCGAAATCAGGGATATGATAAAGGACCGGGCCACCGCTTTTCTGAAGTGGATGAAACCTGCAGCAAATGGACGCCCGGCCTGGCTTTGTCCATAGCCGGCCGGGAGGGAAGGATGACCCGGAACCGGCCCTCATCGAGTCCCGATGTAATGAACTCATCCCGGCAGTTGGAGTGCGCTCCATGGAGCAGCAGTAAAGGTGTGCCTTCTCCGACAATCCGGACTTCCAATGTGCCATAACTGGTGTTAACTCTTTGTGTCTGCATGATGATTATGATGAGGGCGCATATTTCATTTCCGGATCGCAGGCAATTGTACGGGCTGGTACACCAGCGGTACCTGCTCCAGGACGACATCACTTTTGTCCAGTCCGAAAGCCTGCTCATCCCTTTGCCCCAGCTTTTTCAGCAGGAAGTAGGACTTTAGCAGGATGCCTTCGCGGAAGGTGAATTCATTTTCAAAAGACAGGAATTTTTCGATTACCACAAATTTCAGATCCGCATCTTCATTGTAGCTGCGTGCAGGGTCCGGCTGGCGCTGATAACGGGCGCCGTCTGTACGCACCAGATCCTCCACAATAGTTTTGAAGAACACTTCCGTACGTGGCTGGATACGGAACCCCATATTGATGGTTACTTTGACACATTACCTTCAAAGCGGATGTGTCCGGGCTTGCTATAGGGCGCAGCCTTCCGGATTGCGGAGTAGATCAGCTCATTGATATCCCACCAGTCGAGGTGGAGCTTCAGGGAGCCCGTTTCCAGGCGGTTCATGTTCAGCAGGCTTTCTACCTGACCGTTGAGGCGTAAGGCAGCTACGCTGATCTCACTGATGAGGTGGTTTTTGTCTTCCGGCGAAAGCGTCATTTTATCGTCTGTGAGTGTATCTACTGATCCGATGATGGTGGATACGGGTGTGCGCAGCTCGTGCGAGAGGGAACTGATGTTGCTGTCGTAGAGAAGGAGTGTTTTTTCTTTCTCTTCCCGGTCGCGGTCTTTGCGTTCATTCTGACGGATCTTATAGGTGAGTACCGCATTAACGAGTGCAATGGAGAGAAATACCCAGACCAGCAGCACGCTTTCGGAGTTGTCGATTTTGAACGTGAATTCCGGCTCTATGAAAAAGAAGTTCAGCACGGCAGCGCTGAGTATGGCGGCCAGCAGAACAGGAACGATGTCCTGTAGGATCGCCAGCATGGAAACGACCACCAGCAACAGCAATGCTACAACCCGGTAGTCATTCAATGGGCGTAGCAGTAAGCCGGTAACTGTGGTTGCCGTGATCAGCAGGAGACTTATTAATATTTGCCGTTTCAAGCTGTAATATTGGATTAGTTTTACAGAAGAATTATATATGCAGTTCATGACCGCAGTGATAGCAGTAAGCTGCGTCGTCTCTGTGTCCTTCGCGGTTGCAGTGGGCGCATACAATGCCATTGAGCCTGTTGTGTTCCGGCTCTTTTGTCTGCTGTTTTGCTTCACGAATTGATCTTCCCACCTCTTTGGCTATCTCTACACCAACAATACCTGTAGGGACGGCAATGATCCCGTAACCCGTCACCATCAGTATCATGGAGAGGAACTGCCCGAGGGCAGTAACCGGCACCATATCTCCATAGCCGACTGTCGTGAGTGTTACGATCGTATAAAATACACTTCGGGGAATACTTGTAAAGCCATTCCCCGGGCCTTCTATGTAATACATCAGCGTGCCGATCAGGATGGAAATAATGAGTACGGTATAGAGAAAGACCATTATTTTGGCCCGGCTGGCCAACAGCGCAACTTTTAATCTGGCAGATTCCTGCATAAACTCCATCAGCCGGAATACGCGGAACAGTCTGAGCAGACGTAATATCCTCAGGCTGCTCAGAATATTGCTTCCTTTGATAAAGATGGAGAGGAACATCGGCAATATCGAAAGCAGATCAATAATCCCGTAAAAACTGAGCATGTATTTTAAGGGCTTTTTACTAACAAAAATTCTTAAAGCATATTCAAGCGTAAACAAAATGGTAAATATCCATTCCAATATGGTCAGCTCTTTGTGAAATATCACATCGACGCCTTCCACTGTTTCCAGCATGATGGTGAATACACTGAGTAGAATGGCGATCAGTAATCCTATGTCAAATGCTTTTCCGGCGGGTGTATTCACACCGTAAATGATGATGTACACTTTTTGCTTGAACAGGTCAAGCTTACTTTTCTGCGATTGAATACTGTCTGCCATTTTTTGTTTTTTGATACCGGCCAACAGATGTAGTATTATGTCTCCATATCCATGCCTGATGCAGGACTCCCGGTAATTGGCTCATGCAAAAATAGAAATATGATTGTAGTAATGTAAAACATATTCGGCAAATCCTGTATTTTCATTTTGCCAAAACATATGTTATGAACCTAAAGCAGATACTCCAGAAGTTCAATATTAAATCAGAACAGGAGGCTTTTGACGTGATCCACGATACGGTAGAGAAGGGGATTTATTTTAAAGGGACTAATCTCTGGATCCTGATTTTTGCGATCCTGATCGCCTGCGTGGGGCTGAATGTTAATTCAACAGCCGTGATCATCGGAGCGATGCTTATCTCTCCGCTGATGGGGCCAATCCTGGGTATGGGATACAGCCTGGCTACTTATGATTTTGGGTTGTTGCGGAGGTCGCTGGTCAACTTTGGATTTGCCGTGCTGTCCGGCTTGGTAGCTTCTACGTTGTACTTTATTATCACACCATTGGGAGAGGCTCACTCAGAGCTGTTGGCGCGTACCCAGCCCAATATCTATGACGTGATCATTGCGCTTGTGGGTGGACTGGCAGGTATAGTGGCGCTGTCCAGTAAACAGAAAGGGAATGTAATTCCCGGTGTGGCCATTGCGACGGCGCTGATGCCTCCGTTATGTACTGCGGGTTACGGACTGGCCACGGCCAATTGGTCTTATTTTTTCGGCGCTTTTTACCTGTTTACTATTAATACGGTATTTATTGCTACGGCTACGCTTGTGACGGTCCGGTTTCTGAATTATCCGAAATGGTATCAGGCAAATGACGGGGTGAAGAAGTATGCCAATCGATGGGTAAGTTTTATTGTTACTATCACTGTTGTGCCGAGTATTTATTTTGGCTATGTGCTGGTGCAGCAGGAAAATTTCACCCGGAATGCAAATACGTTCATCCGTAACGAAAGTTATATTGAGGGAGATTACCTGCTTAAATCGGAGATAGATCCGGTCAAAAAAACGATCCGGCTCATTTACGGAGGACGGCTGATCCCGGACAGCGTAAAGGAAAAGGTTGCAGCCAAGATGGATAACTATTCACTGAAAGGAGCTACTGTAGCGATTCAGCAGGGGTTTTCGGTGGATGATGACCAGGAGGAACTGCTGGCAATGGACCGGCAACAGAATGAGATTAACCGGTTGCGTGCGGAGCTGGCGAGTAACATGAGTATGCAGGATAGCCTGCAACAGCGCCGTCAGATCGGACGGCAGTTGCTTAGAGAGCTGAAGCCGTTATTTCCCGAAGTTACAGCATGCGGTACGGCCGAGCAGGTTCTGTTTGATGACTCGCTTAAATCTTTTACATACACCAGCTTGTTTGTACGTTCATCGCAAAGAGCGAAAACAGTAAAAGAGCTTCCACGACTGGAGTCCTGGTTCCGTTCCCGTATCGGGGTCGATTCCGTCCGGATATATGTGGAGTGATTGTTGGTTGAATTCATTGTGGACAGCAATTACTTCATCCAAATCTTGTAATGAAACATTAATCCCTTTCCGACTTTTAGGATGAACTATGGTGATCACAATACTCCAGAGGGTTTTTCTCTATACTACAGACACTGTAAGGTATGAGAGTCTGATGTATGTAGCGGAATTTTTGAACTCCCGGAAGGATCAGATTGATTATTTTCTTCGATATACAACCATATATGAGAACAATCTTATCAATGCATTGTGAAGCCTGAGAATTGTATGTGTTAGTGAGGGATCTCTTCTTCCAAAATCTCATTTCCTGCCTTATCATAATAAGTGCAAGTCATTTTATCCATGCAAACACTCCATTTTTCAATACCAAATGCTGCGCACATGTTGATAAATGTCGGATAATCTGTTTTGCCCTGCTGATGCTCTTCCAAATTCATTTTGAACTGTTCCTTATCAGCGGTTTCCGCCACTGTCAAAGCCTCATACTTTGCGGTTGACGAAGTCTTGTAATCATTGGCCCCGAAATAATCGGTATGCCCGTCCATTACAAACGTATCGTAATGAGTAACCCCTGATTTTTTGATGTCCTGAATGTACGCAGGAAAGTCGGCGCCTGATTTTACTTTGCTGTGAGCCAACTTGATTTGTTCTACTGTAAACATGTTTGCTGTGTTTTTAATTGTTGTGAGTTATACCAACCATAATGCTCAGACCGGCAAAAATGATGGTTGATTTTAAGATCATTTCCCTCATTGATTTTTGCTTTATGATTATA
>JBEBVQ010000195.1:0-5016 GCA_040392625.1 Taibaiella soli
CAGCCGCCGGTCTTAGACAGTATCGTAAAGCAGACCGAACATACAGGTGATTTTGCAGGGGATGAAGAACCCTCATTGTAGAGACGCGATTCATCGCGTCTCCCATAATCCATCATGTCCCCGTTTTATTTACACTCCCCGTCCGGCAGACAGCTTTGACCTTCTGTTATTTCTAAGCTGATCTCAGGGTTCGTTTTGCTCCACTCGTCGTAGGCTTTTTGCAGTGTCTCGAGAAAAGCCTGGCTTTCCTGCGCACCCGATACTGCATACTTCCTGTTGAATACAAAAAATGGTACGCCACGCACGCCGATCTGCTGCGCTTCACGAATGTCTGCATGTACGTCATCAGCATACATTCCATTTTCCAGGGCAGCTTTCAAAGCTGCGGCATCCAGGCCAACCTCCGTGCCTAAGCTGATCAACGTCGGGTAATCATCAATATTTTTCCCGTCGGTAAAGTAAGAGCGGAAAAGAATCTCTTCGGCTTCGTTTTGTTTGCCATGCTGTTTGGCAAAATGGAGAAAACGATGTGCATTAAAAGAATTGGCTACAACAGATATATCAAAGCGATACGTCAGCCCTGACTGTTTTGCCATTTGGGTCACCTGATCGTTCATCTGTTTTGCCTGCTCCACGCTCATGCCTTTGTGCTCAGCCAGGAAATCATTGATATTTTTATCCGGATCCGTTTTTAATTCAGGCGAAAGCTGAAAGCTCTTCCATTCAATTTCCACTCTATCTTTCTGGGGAAACTGAGCCAGCGCCGTTTCAAATTTCCGCTTGCCGATATAACAGAACGGGCACATGACATCGCTCCAGATCTCTACTTTCATTTTATTTGCCATAGTATTATTATTTACAGTTTCCGTTTGTTCTTTTTCCTGATGCTGTTGTGCATGGCCGCATGCTGCCAGGTGGCTGAATATGAATAAAGTCAGGATGAAATTTCTTATGTTCATAGGTTGTTTTTATTCACCTGAAAAAACGTAGAGACGCGATTTATCGCGTCTCTCATTATCATAACACACAGGGAGACGCGATAAATCGCGTCTCTACGGTGGGTTTAAAACTGTTCCAGGCGGCTGAAAAAGAAATCACCTTCGATCCGGGCATTTTCGTCGCTGTCGGATCCGTGCACTGCATTCTCACCCATTGAGGTGGCGTACAATTTACGGATGGTACCTTCTGCGGCTTCTGCCGGGTTGGTGGCGCCGATCAGCTTGCGGAAATCAGCTACGGCATTATCCTTTTCGAGTATGGCCGCTACGATAGGGCCGCTGCTCATAAAAGCAGTCAGCTCACCGTAAAAAGGCCGCTCCTTGTGCACTTCATAAAAAGCGCCGGCCTGCTGCAGGCTGATCTGTGTATATTTCATAGCGACGATTCGGAACCCGGCGGCATTGATCATTTGCAGGATGTTGCCGATATGGCCGTTGCGCACCGCATCCGGCTTGATCATAGTAAATGTACGGTTTGACATAGGTGTTATGTTCCTTTTATAATTTATGCGGCAAAAGTAGGTATTATGTTGTTAATTGAAAGTTGAAAATGGAAAATGGAAAAAGCATAGTTTTGACGGATGATACGCTTACTGATTCCCGTGGTAGCTGCACTATGCCTGCTGGCTGCCTGCCGGCCGGAGACCCATACGCCGCGTCCCCGCGGTTATTTTCGCATCAGCTTCCCGGAGCACGGTTATCAGCCGTTTAACAAACCGGACTATCCTTATAGCTTTGAATATCCGGTATATGCAAACATCATCCGCGATACTGTCTTCTTTGATGAAAAACCGGATAACCCCTATTGGATCAATATGAACATTCCTGATTTTGACGCCCAGGTGTTCATGACCTATAAGGAGATCAGGCCGGGACAGCCTTTTACAAAGCTTATTGAAGATGCGTATAAAATGTCTTACTTCCATGATATCCGTGCAGACTATATCGCGGATCATGACTTTCAGACGCCCAATAATGTGTACGGGATATTTTATAATGTAGGTGGTAATGCAGCGTCTAATATCCAGTTTTATGCTACGGATTCCGTAAAGCATTTCCTCTGGGGCGCCCTTTATTTCAATGTTACGCCTAATGCGGATTCGCTCAAGCCGGTAAATGAATTTCTCCGCAAGGACCTGGATCACCTGATCGAAACCCTGCGCTGGAAATAAGGCATATCATCCTTCGCTCCACTACGCCGCTTTCCCGGATGTTCCGCAGGGCATCCGGGACGACTGATAATCCGGGGTTTCTAACCCCGGGCAATGAGATGCTATTGTGCAGCGGGATTTGTAATCCTGCTTTATTTGGGTTCCCAGATGCGCTGCCGCTAACGTCCGGGGCAGCGAAGAACATCCCGGAAAGCGAATAAAAATAAAAAAGCCGTTCCCGGAGGAACAGCTTTTTTAAATAGAAATTTTAATTGGCTTATTTAATCACATTCAGCTTGCCGGTAGCTGTACGGTCACCCATAGTGACTTTATAGAGGTACACGCCCGGAGCCAGATCTGCCGTCGGAACAGAAATTCTGTGCTCTCCTTTCGTCAGATTCCCTTTATCCTCGGAGATCACTACACGACCTGCGATATCGACAATATTAATGGAAACGGCCTCATAACGTACCGTACGCACTACAAAAGTAGCCTCTGTTCTTGCGGGGTTCGGATATACTGTCTGCAATTTGCTGACTACATCGTTGCTTTCAACAAACTCAACACCCCAAGAGCCGCCTCCGCCTGCACCAGCGATAACGACTTGATTGCAATCGCTATAAACACTATCTATTACGATAGAATCTGCTGCATTCTGGAAGAAGCCATACACGCAATAGTTGGACGGGCCATTTTGATTTGCACTATTCAAAACCAGCCCCTTTGTAACAATAATCGTATCATTAACTGCTTTGGTAAAACCAGACAACACCCAAAACAGGTTAGTGTTGTTGGGATCACTTTGTACGTCCCTGAAAAGCAGGGAATCAGCGGGAGTTATAGCATCCGGCCCTAAATTTTTAACAATAAATTGCTGGGTAAAGTTATCACCCACGTTTATTGTATAATTTTCCGGGGGAGAAACCAGTTCAAAAGACAATTGAATAGTCCTTTGGGCAAATGCTGCTGACGCCATCACCAACATTACGAGCGATACATAAATCTTTTTCATGTCGTTGTTTTCGTTTAGGATGCTAAAATACATAACAATTACCGAACAAAACAATAGTACCCAACCTTTTTAATAAAAATATCGTCCGGGGCAACACGGGAGTTTTCTTAACTGATTAATTATCATCTGGTATCCAGTTTTGGATTTTTCCGGTGCCGCTCCCGGTCCCGTGTGTTTTTTTTATCAAAGTTCTGTTTCAACGCGGCTGAGAGATCCACCCCGGTCTGGTTGGCAAGGCACAGCAATACCCAGAACACGTCTGCCATTTCATCGGCCAGGTCTTGCTGCTGATCGTTTTCCTTAAACGACTGTTCTCCGTACCTACGTACCATGATCCGCGATAATTCGCCCACTTCTTCCATCAGAATACCCAGATTGGTCAGCTCATTAAAATACCGCACACCTACCGTACGTATCCATTCATCCACCTGCTGCTGGGCTTCCTGAATTGTAATATCCTGATTCATTTGCTCGTTTTCACAAAATAACGGAACTTACCACGGAAATTGAAAATTGAAAATTGAGCATTGAAAATTTCATCCTTGGAAACACAAACAAAAGACATTGAAGCGGTACATAACCTGAAAACGCATTTTGACGCGATACGGAAATCCATCGGCCAGGTGATCATCGGCCAGGAAGATGTAATTAATAAACTGATCATCTCCGTTTTATGCAACGGGCACAGTCTGCTGGTGGGTGTTCCGGGTCTCGCAAAGACCCTGTTGGTAAAAACAGTGGCAGATGTGCTGGACCTGTCCTTCAAGCGGATCCAGTTTACGCCTGATCTGATGCCCAGTGATATTACAGGCGCAGAGATCATGAACGAACAACGACAATTCCACTTTGTGAAAGGGCCTGTTTTCGCCAACATTATCCTGGCAGATGAGATCAACCGCACACCGCCCAAAACACAGGCTGCACTGCTGGAGGCCATGCAGGAACGTAACATTACCGCTGCAGGGGTGAATTATCCGCTGCCGGCTCCGTTCTTTGTACTGGCTACGCAAAACCCGATCGAGCAGGAAGGTACCTATCCGCTGCCCGAAGCCCAGCTCGACCGGTTTATGTTCCAGATCAACCTGGACTATCCTGCATTTGATGAAGAAGTGCTGATCGTACGGAATACCACCGGTGCATTGCAACATGACCTGACCAAAATAATGGATGCCGCCGCTATCCTGAATTACCAGGCGCTGGTACGCCGTGTGCCTGTTCCCGATAATGTGCTGGAATACGCAGTAAAACTCGTGCACAAGACACGCCCTGCCTCAGCATATGCCCCCGAGATCACCAAACAGTATGTGGCTTACGGCGCCGGTCCGCGTGCATCACAGTACCTCGTGCTGGGCGCCAAATGCCATGCATTGCTCAATGGCAAGTACTCACCCGATATTGAAGATGTACAGGCCATGGCTCCATCTGTGCTGCGCCACCGTGTAGTAAGAAATTATAAAGCAGAGGCCGGAGGTATAACACAAGAGCATCTGATAAAGGAATTAATGTGAAGAATGTATTGAGAGAGCGATGTAACATACTCAGCCTAACGCCTTACCGGGTGCTGCCCCCTACCAATGGCGGGCATTTGGGTATTGTATCCATGCATGAACACCTCGGCAGGATTTGCCAGGATCATGTTATCGGTACTACCAACAATGGCAACGACAGCAATTGCGCCTTTCAATTGCACCGGGTGTATCCGGCCCATGCGCTGCGTTACCTGCCCTTATATAATATCAACAGGATCGCCGGCATCGCCCGGCGGTATGATGTGAATTATATTTTCTGCGACCACCCTTATCTGGCATTGTCGGCCATTGCTTTGTCGAAGAAGCTGCGCATCCCCTGGTTCCTG
>JBEBVQ010000196.1:0-4980 GCA_040392625.1 Taibaiella soli
AATAATATCTGTTCAATAAGCCAATTAGCTAATGTCCGTCGCGGGAAGATCATCAGCTAATCGGCTAATGATCACATTGGCTAATTACTAACCTTTAATTTTCACCTGTTCGTTCAGATCGGTGTCCACAACGATACGTCCGCAGTGTTCGCACACAATAATCTTTTTATGCTGGCGGATCTCGCTTTGGCGCTGCGGAGGAATGATATTGAAGCAGCCGCCGCATGAATCCCGGAGCACGGGTACTACGGCGAGTCCGTTACGGTAGTTCTCACGGATGTGCTCATATGCGTTCAGCAGACGGGGCTCAACTTTGGCCTTTGCTTTTTCAGACTGGGCAAGCAGTTGTTTTTCTTCTTTTTCTGTTTCTGCTATGATCTTTTCAAGCTCTGCTTTTTTTACAGTGAGCGCTTCTTCAAGCACCTGGATCTTTTCTTCTGTCCGCACCCTTTGCGCGCTGCGTTCTTTTTCTTCGAAACCGGCGTCTTTGATATGTTTTTCGTTCAGCTTCACTTCCAGTTCCTGCAGCTCAATCTCTTTATTGATAGCTTCAAACTCGCGGCTGTTCTTCACATTGTCCTGCTGCTTTTCGTATTTCTTGATCAGCGCCTGCGCTTCTTTTTTGGCTTCAGACTTGGATTCGATAAATTTGTTGATGCTATCTGTTTCCGCATCAATGTTCTGGATACGGGTACGCAGCCCTTCAAGCTCATCTTCCAGGTCTTTTACTTCCATGGGCAACTCACCTTTCAATGTCTTGATCTCGTCAATTTTCGAGTCAATTTTTTGTACAGTAAGAACGGCAGTGAGCTTTTCTTCAACTGAAAAGTCTTTTACAGTGGCCATATTAATGATAATAATTTATCGGATTTGTGGATATTGTTGACAAAAGAGGAGCAAAATTAAGAAATTTTTTCTTAAGTATATCGGCAAAGATACGGACGGTAAATTGTTCGCTCTCGTAATGTCCGATGTCGGCGATCATGATCCGGTTGTCTGCATCGAAGAACTGGTGGTATTTAAAATCCCCGGTAATAAAAACATCTGCGCCGCTTCTGATGGCGTCCTTCAGTAAAAAACTGCCCGAGCCGCCGCAAACAGCCACTTTATGTATAGGGCCGGCAGGCAGGGCGGTGTGGCGAATGCAACTGCAATTCATCCGTTCTTTCAGATGTTTTAAGAAAGCTGCCGCTTCCATCGGGGCGGGGAGATAACCCACCATTCCCGCGCCGGTTTCCTGGTTGATGTTCTGCAAGGCGATCAACTCATAAGCTACTTCTTCGTATGGGTGGTTGTTTTTTAACGCATGCAACACCCTGTTTTTAATATGTGACGGGAGCAGTACCTCAACTTTTACTTCATTCACCCACTCCCGGGGGCCGTTGGCCTGGCCAATCACAGGATTTGTATTTGCCCCGGGGCGGAAAGTGCCTGTACCGGCGGTATTGAAGCTGCATTCTTTATAGTCGCCGATATGGCCGGCGCCAGCGGCAAACAGCGCATCCCTCACTTTGCCGGCATCCGGTTCCGGTACATAGGTATAGAGCCGCAGCAGGTTACAGGTTTGGGGCGCAAGCACAGATGTATTGATCAGCCCCAATTGGCCGGCTATCACGTGGTTAACCCCGTTCCGGACATTATCCATATTGGTATGTGCCGCATAGATATGTATATCGTGCCTGATGGCCGTTTTAATGATCCGCTCGGTATAATGCTGTCCCGTGATTCGTTTTATTCCGTTGAATATCAGCGGGTGATGCGCGACGATCATGTTGCATCCTTTTTCCATGGCCTCTGCCACTACCGCTTCTGTGACATCCAGCGTCAGGAGGACACCTTTTACTTCGTCATCAGGCGAACCAACCTGTAATCCACTGTTGTCATAGCTTTCCTGGTATGCCAATGGGGCAAAATCCTCCAGCGCCTGCATGATTTCTGATACTTTCATAGGCTAAAAACGGGACACTCCTACGGAGTGATTATTGAATATATTTGGTATTCTATAAGATTTTTACTGTACAATAATACTTCATTTTCCATTCTCCATTTTCAATTTTCCATTCTATATTCTCCATTCCCTGTTATCTTTGCAGCATGCAAATCCTTGACGGAGCAGCCGTATCGGCACATATCAGACAACAATTGGCACAGGAAGTGACGGAATTGAAACAACGAGGTGAAAAAACACCACACCTCGCCGTGATCATAGTAGGGAACAATCCGGCCAGCGAAGCATACGTTGGCGCCAAAGTCCGCTCATGCAAAGAGTTAGGCTTTGAGTCCACGCTACTACAGTTTCCCGCAGACATAACGGAAGCGTTCCTGCTGGAGCAGGTGCACAAGCTCAATGAAGATCCGGAAGTGGATGGGATCCTGGTGCAATTACCACTGCCGCCGCAGATCTCGCCGGAAGTGGTGATCAATAATATTGACCCTGCAAAGGACGTGGATGGTTTCCACCCGGTGAATCAGGGGAAAATGCTGCTCGGGCAGCCTTCCTTTCTGCCCGCAACGCCTTATGGCATTTTGCTGATGCTGGAGCATTATAAGATTGATGTGACGGGCAGGCATTGTGTGGTAATCGGCAGGAGTAATATAGTAGGCACGCCCATGACGGTGCTGCTCAGTCGCAATGCCAACCCGGGAAATGCAACGGTAACGATCTGCCACAGCAAAACCCGCAACCTGAAAGAGATATGCCTTTCGGCGGATGTGATCGTTGCAGCGATCGGGCGTTCGAAGTTCGTTACGGCCGACATGGTAAAAGACGGCGCTGTGGTGATAGACGTCGGTATCAACCGGGTGGATGATCCGACGCGCAAAAGCGGTTCAAGACTGGTAGGCGATGTGGATTTCGATGCGGTAGCTCCGAAGTGCAGCTTTATTACACCTGTGCCCAAAGGAGTTGGGCCGATGACGATCGCAGGGTTGATGAAAAATACATTGCTGGCTGCGCAGCAGCGGCATAAAAAATTAATTAGCTGATTAGCCAATTGGCTAATTGAATCAATATATTCACACCTGGCTTATTACGATGCATGTCCGCAAAGTACATACTATAACTTATCCCGTCATGGAGCATTTCTACACGCTCCAGGGCGAAGGGTTTTACACCGGCCAGGCGGCCTATTTTATTCGCCTGGGCGGCTGTGATGTGGGTTGTGTATGGTGCGATGTGAAGGAAAGCTGGGATACGGATCATCACCCCCGCATGGAGACTGCGGATATTGCGTTGGCAGCATCCCGCTTCCCCGGGCGGATAGCCGTGATCACAGGCGGGGAGCCGGCCATGCACGATCTGGGGCCGCTTACGACTGTCTTGCATGAGACGGGCTTCCGTACGCATATTGAGACCTCCGGATCGGCGCCCCTGACCGGTACGCTCGACTGGATTACCGTATCACCCAAAAAATTCAAACCCGCTTTGCCGGAATGCCTTGTGCAGGCAGATGAACTGAAGATCATTGTGTATCATAAATCAGACCTCGACTGGGCAGAACAACACGCTGCACAGGTGAAGGATGATTGCCTGCTGTACCTGCAGCCGGAATGGAGCCGGGCGGAAGCAATGACGCCGCTGATCCTCGATTATATACAACAGCATCCGCAATGGCGGCTTTCTTTACAAACCCATAAATACCTCAACATCCCGTAGCATGACCTGGATCCAAGCTATTATCCTTGCCATTGTGGAAGGACTTACCGAATTTCTGCCTGTATCTTCCACCGGACATATGATCATTACCAGCTCGCTGATGGGCATCCAGTCGGATCATTTTGTAAAGCTGTTCACCGTGGCGATCCAGTTTGGCACCATACTTTCTGTAGTGGTGTTGTACTTCAAACGGTTCTTTAAATCAATTGATTTTTACCTGAGGCTGCTTGTTGCTTTTATTCCTGCCGCTATTTTCGGTGTTTTATTCAGCGATAAAATAGACGAACTGCTTGAAAGCCCGGAGGTGGTTGCCATCAGCCTGGTATTGGGTGGTATTGTGCTGTTGTTTGTAGATCGGATATTCAAAAACGGAACCCGGGAAAATGCAGACAAAGTGCCCTATCGTAATGCATTCATGATCGGGTTGTTCCAGTGCCTGGCGATGATCCCCGGCGTATCGCGTTCAGCAGCGACCATCATCGGCGGTATGCAACAGCGGCTTACACGAAAAGCGGCGGCTGAGTTTTCTTTTTTCCTCGCCGTACCTACCATGTTTGCAGCAACGGCCAAGAAGATGCTGGATTTTTACCAGGACGGGCATGTGATCACCGGGGAGGAAGCCGGGCTGCTGGCCTTGGGCAACCTGGTCGGCTTCCTGGTGGCCATTATTGCCATAAAGACATTCATTTCTTTCGTGACAAAATACGGATTCCGTGCTTTCGGCATTTACCGGATCGTCGTGGGCGGCATTATCCTCGTGTTGCTGTGGAGCGGGTATAGTTTGCAGATAATATAGCGTTCTCCCGATTTTTCATGTATAATCATAGATAGATATGCCAGCTATGGCATCCAGACACCACAATCGTTCTGAATTCCGGATTACACGGACAATCCGTGAAATCCACTAATCTGTGGACATCCGTGATCCAGACTAAGGTAAGTATGTTTATACCGTCTGCTCAGTCGTCTGCGACTGCTGCACATACGACAGCGCTTTTTCCACCATCTTGCGGGAGCCAATGAATACCGGGCAGCGTTCGTGTAATTCGGAAGGCCGGATGCTCAGGATGTTTTCATGACCATTGCTGGCAATACCACCGGCAGCTTCCATCAATAAGGCCATAGGATTACACTCATATTGCAGCCGCAGCTTACCCTTAGGATTGCTCTTATCGGCAGGATACATAAATATACCGCCTTTGATCAGCGTACGGTGCATATCCGCCACCATTGAGCCGATATAGCGATGCGAGTAGGGCCGCCCTTCTTCTTTGTTGGATTCCATACAGAAATTCAAAAAGGCTTTTACGTTGTCATCATATTTG
>JBEBVQ010000197.1:0-4948 GCA_040392625.1 Taibaiella soli
GACGGGGCATGCCCCGTCTCTACGGGGCAATTACAATTGATTATATACCGGCGCATCCACACTGCGCACAACACCAAAATATTAGAAGGTTTTGTGCTGATATTTTTTCTTGATATACGCATCCGTATCGCCTTCTTCGGGGATCACAACCCAGTCCTTCCCTTTGTGCCAGCGGTAAACGGCCACCAGGTTGGGTGCACGGCGTGTAGCAGCATAATACTGGAAGCGTTTCTGGGCATAACCCATTTTCAGCATTTCATTGTCTGAAAACTCGTCTTCGGCCAGGCTGATCTGGTCTTTGGTCACCGGGTTGAACCAGCTATATACAGCCACGCGATCCGGGCCGGGATTCCGGTATGCAAAGAAAAGCAGGGTTTTATCTTTCCACAGCCAGTTAAGCAACTGCCCTTCCTGGAACTCTCCATCTGCTACCGTTACATAGTTCTTGTCTTTATCATTGAACCAACGGTAAACACCTACCAGCTCCTCATCTATGTCCTCGATGCTCTGGGCAAATGTGTTATTACCTCCTAAAGTTGTAGCCAATACTGCTGTAAGGAGTACGAAAGTTTTTTTCATAATTGAATGCGTTTTTCTAAATCGTCCCCCAAAATACATAAAAAATACTTTGACTTGCAAGACATTTTGATAAAAAAAATTCAAGCCCCCTCCGAAAACTGTTATTACTTTTGACAAATGCCGCAATTGGCGTAGCTTTGGAGCCTTTCTGTGCCAGGCTGTCAGTTTCATAAAAATTGTACAGATTTTGATGCCTGACATTATTATTTGTCATCAGAGGGAACATAAAGCTGTCTGCGGCTGCTGTACTTTTGGGGCGCATTACAAACTACAATAAAAAAGACAAACGACATTTTACGATGATAGGATTCCTTTCCAAATTATTCGGTGGTAACAAATCTGATAAAGACGTTAAACGGATACAACCGCTTATCGCTGAAATCAATAGTATATACAACGGTCTGCAGGAGCTTTCCAACGACCAGCTCCGGGGCAAAACCCGGGAATTCCGCGACAGGATCCAAGAGCATCTGCAGCAGATCAATGACCAGATCACTGCCAAAAAACAGGAAGCAGAAGCAAATGACCAACCGGAAGAAGCCATTTATGACGCAATAGACCAGTTGATCAAAAAAAGGGACGAACAGATTGAAGAGATACTGGAGCAGATATTACCCGAAGCATTTGCCGTTATAAAAGAAACAGCACGGAGATTTAAAGAAAATACGGAGATCACTTCCCTGGCAACCGATCTGGACAGAGAGTTATCGGCCACGGGTAAAGATTATATCCGTATTGACGGCGACCAGGCTATATATAAGAATAGCTGGCAGGCTGCCGGCAATACCGTCACCTGGAATATGCTCCATTACGATGTACAGCTTATCGGTGGTATCGTGCTGCACGAGGGGAAAATATCTGAAATGGCCACCGGTGAAGGTAAAACACTGGTTTCTACCCTGCCGGCCTACCTGAATGCCCTGGCCGGTGCAGGAGTGCATATCGTCACGGTGAACGACTACCTCGCCCGCCGTGACCAGGAGTGGAACGGCCCTATCTTTGAATGGCTCGGCATTACGGTTGATTGCATAGATAAGCATCAGCCCAACTCACATGAGCGCCGGAAAGCCTACCTCGCAGATATTACCTACGGCACCAACAACGAATTCGGCTTCGATTACCTGCGCGACAACATGGTGCACCACCCCGATGAAATGGTGCAGCGCAAACACCATTATGCTATGGTGGATGAGGTGGACAGCGTATTGATCGATGATGCCCGTACACCATTGATTATCTCCGGCCCGGTGCCGCGCGGCGATGAGCAGCAATTCCATGCGCTGAAGCCGCGTATCGAACGCCTGGTGGAAGCACAGCGCAAGATCATCAACCACAGCCTGACAGAAGCAAAACGACTGATCGCAGAAGGAAAAGCCGATAAGGAAAACGGCGGCCTGCATCTGTACCGGGCATACAAAGGCCTGCCCAAGAATACCGCGATCATCAAATACCTGAGCGAAGAAGGTAACCGGCAGATACTCCAGAAAGCAGAATATTATTACCTCGGCGAGCAGCAGCGCCATATGCCCAAAGTACACAGCGAACTGTTCTTTACCATAGATGAAAAGAACAACAGCGTGGACCTGACCGAAAAAGGTATTACGCTGATCACCGGCGCGGGTGAAGACCCCAACTTCTTCATCATGCCGGATATTGCCACGGAGCTTGCCGAAATAGAAAAGACCTCGGCGACGCCGGAAGAAGCAACACAACGGAAAGACGCGCTGCTCCAGGATTATGCGATCAAGGCCGACCGCATCCACTCTGTACAGCAATTGCTCAAAGCCTATACCCTGTTTGAAAAAGACGTGGAATATGTAGTGATGGAAGGCAAAGTGAAGATCGTGGATGAGCAGACCGGACGTATTCTCGATGGCCGCCGGTACAGCGACGGGCTGCACCAGGCCATTGAAGCCAAAGAAAATGTGCAGGTAGAAGCCGCGACACAGACATTCGCCACCGTCACCCTGCAAAACTACTTCCGTATGTACCACAAGCTGGCCGGGATGACCGGTACGGCGGAAACGGAAGCCGGGGAATTCTGGCAGATATACAAGCTGGACGTTGTTAGCATTCCCACCAACGTGCCTATTTCAAGAAAAGACCAGCAGGATCTTGTATATAAGACCAAACGCGAAAAATACAAGGCTGTTATCGACGAGATTGAAGCCCTGCGCGCCGTCGGGCGGCCGGTGCTGGTCGGTACGACTTCTGTGGAGGTTTCCGAACTGCTGAGCCGTATGCTGCAGCAGAAAAAAATACCGCATAACGTACTGAACGCAAAACAACACTCCCGCGAGGCCCAGATCGTACAGGAAGCCGGACTGAGCGGCGCGATCACCATCGCCACAAACATGGCCGGCCGCGGTACCGACATCAAACTCGGCCCCGGCGTAAAAGAAGCGGGTGGGCTGGCCATCATCGGCACCGAGCGGCATGAGAGCCGCCGGGTTGACCGCCAGCTCCGCGGCCGCGCAGGTCGCCAGGGTGATCCGGGTACTTCCCAGTTCTTCGTATCACTCGAAGACAACCTGATGCGCCTCTTCGGCTCTGAACGGATCGCCTCCCTGATGGACAAAATGGGGCACAAGGAAGGGGAAGTGCTGCAGCACAGCATGATCTCCCGGTCGATCGAGCGGGCGCAGAGAAAAGTGGAAGAAAACAACTTCGGGATACGGAAGCGCCTGCTGGAATATGACGATGTGATGAACGCCCAGCGGGACGTGATCTACAAACGCCGCAAGCATGCCCTGTTCGGGGATCGCCTGTCGATTGATATTGACAACGCAATGTTTGACGTATGCGCCGACCTCGCGCTGCAGTTTGAAGAGAACCGCGATTTTGAAGCATTCCGTATAGAGGTGATGAAGCACCTGGCGCTGGAGCCGGAAACCACGGCCGAAGCCTTTGAAAAAGGCGACCTGAACGCGATCGGTAATGACCTGTATCATCAGGCCAAAGACTTCTATAACCGGAAGACGGAAGCCATGCGTACGCAAATGACACCCTCCCTGGCCCAGATACTGAAAGAGAACGGCGACAAGGTCGAGAACATTGTCATTCCTTTTACAGACGGCATCCGCGGCATACAGATCTATGTAAATCTGAAGGACGCAGCGGCACAGGAGGCCCGCCCCGTCATACAGACACTGGAAAAGACAATGACGCTCGCCATCATCGACGAATCGTGGAAAGACCACCTGCGGGCCATGGACGATCTGCGTCATTCCGTACAGATGGCATCGTACGAGCAGAAAGATCCGCTGCTGATCTACAAATTCGAAGCGTTTAACCTGTTCAAGCAGATGCTGCTGGAAACGAACCGCAACCTGATCTCATTCCTGCTGCGTTCCGGCATCCCCATGCAGGAGGCGCCCCAGCAGGCAGCCAGGATGCCCCAGCAGCGTACGGACATGAGCGGCATGCGGAATAACCGCGCCGAGGTGGAAGCTGCAGGCCAGGCCTATGCTGCCGACGAAAATGATTACTACGAGGAACCGGAGCAACAACAAGCTGCCGTAAAACGTACACCCGTACAGGCCGGTCCCAAGATCGGGCGGAATGACCCCTGTCCCTGCGGCAGCGGCAAGAAGTACAAATCCTGCCACGGTAAAGGGCTGTAAAGACTTATATTGTCATATTGCAAACGACCGCGTTTCCATTTATTAAGAGAGATACGGTCGTTTTTGCTGTCGCTGATTTTGTGAAGGGAAGGCGGGAAATGACAGATCAATTCTCTTTTTTGCCGGACTGTATATCCCGGACAAATGCTTCAGACACATCTGCCAGCATGGCAATCTTCTCAAGGCTGAAGTCTGTATTCAGCAACAGGTTGCGTACAAAAGCTTCCTGACTTTCTTCCTGCCCTTCTTTCTTTCCCCAGATATACAGGATATCCTTTTCCTTGCGAAAAAAACTACTTACACTTTCCATGTCGTCTAAAAAATTAAGATCAAGGTTACGTAATTGTGCCAGTATGCGCATTTGCCGGAAGTAACGGCCAAGCTCAAGTCCTTTAGCGCTTTGTTTCACTTCCTGAACAATATGCCGCAACACATGCTCCGGCTGTTCATCTTCAAAGTTACCTAAAATTGCCAGGATTTTTTGTTCCGGAAAGGTAGATTTCAAAAAAACACGGTAATCTATATCTTTAAGATTGATCAGGTTATAACGAAACCTCAGATTTTCCTCCTCTATGCGAACCGGCATCGTTGCCCGGCCTTTGCCGAGGAATATCACATGCTGCTGTACAGGCAGCCGGTACTTGCGCAGCGCCATAATACAATACTCGGCCATACGCAACGCCATCTGCGGCTCGTTAGCTACCTGGTATTCGATATGCAGAATGAAACGGTTGCCTTCGCTGTCC
>JBEBVQ010000198.1:0-4914 GCA_040392625.1 Taibaiella soli
GTGCCATCCCATCCATCCTGCGGACTGGTAGTCGCAAATAGCTCCCTTCCTGCACGGTTGAAAACCCGGAACTCGACCAGTTGATGATATTTCAGGTTCCCTACACGCAGTATATCATTTTTACCATCGCCGTTCGGCGAGAATGCGCTCGGGATAAATACATCCGGCGGCGGGATTACGTTGATCGTGACATAGGCGGTATCCCAGCAGCCGTCTTCGTTAATTCCGTAAACGGTATATGTTGTCGCTTCCCGCGGAGATGCAACGGGACTGCCGATATCCGCATTGTCAAGAGTGGTTGCGGGCTCCCATAAATAATATTTTGCGCCTTCCGCATTTAACCGGATACTGCTGCCATAAGGGATCTCATCGTCGGAAGAAACATGGGAGAACACCATACCCGGTTTGACATGGATCGTAGCCGTATCGGATGCAGTACAGCCTATGGGGGAGTTTGATGTGACTTTCAATACATAGGTATAAGATCCCGGCGGCTGGTAATAAAGTATGGGATTCAGTATGTACGGATCACTGAAATTCGATCCGGGGCTCCACTCGTAATGATAGTCTGTGAAGTATGGAGGAGCCGTAATGACAGCTTCCATTTGCAGCGCGCGCGGACAAATGGTATCGCCAAGGATCTTAACGGAGAAAGGAAGCACTTCGACATCCTGATAGGCGGTATCGTGACATGGGATGGTGTCAGAGGCGACCAGCATGATATGATAATTCCCCGGCTCATTGAAGGTATGTACAGGATCCTTTACGGTCGCCGTATTACCGTCACGAAAATCCCAGAACCAGGTCAGGGGGCTTCCGGAGGTTGAGACCGATTTATAGGTGAAAGTGACCTCCTGCCCCTGACAGAGTGTTTCCGGGCTGATGGACAGATCGGCGCGCAGCGGATTATCAAGGGTAATGATCGTAACCACGGAATCTTTCTTACAGCCGGATGACGCTATCAGCTTGACATAATAGCTGAACATACCTTTGGTCCGGTAAACATGCACGGGACTCGCACCGGTATCGGAGTTGCCATCCCCGAAATCCCAAAGGTAATCGGTGGCGCCGGCAGTGGTATTCTTAAAAAGAACGGTATCCAGGCCGCAACCATATTTAACTTCGTAGGTGAAGTTTACGATCGGAGGCACATCCACCACTACATTCACTTTGCCGGTATCGGATACGCAGCCTTTGTCACTGATCCCGACCACACCATATATGCCTGCATGAACAGTTCTGACATTGGGGATGGAGGGGTTCTGTGTTCTGTTGTTGAAACGGTTGGGACCCGTCCATCCGTATTTGACTGCACCAGCGGAAGATGAGGTGAGGTTAAGTGTCTGCCCTGAACAGAGCGGGCTGTTGCTTGTAACAACGGGCGGTTGCGGACGCGGATTGACCAGTACGGTCTGGGTATCCCTGTAAACAGGTATGCCTCCCTGTGTGGCGGTGACAAAATAATCGCCCGAAGCGCTAGGCTGGGCGCCGGTGATCGTTACATTCTGAAGAGGCGAGGAGAAGCCGCCGGGGCCGGTCCACAGATACGTAGCTCCCGCAAAGGTGGGCGCTGTCAGAACAATATTCTGATCAGCACAGTTTTCATGAGAAAACTGAAAGTCAAAAGTGGCATTATTCTGATACTGATTTTGCTGATGGACCTGGATCGTATAAATGGGTGCAATGGTCTGAATATCCACCTGTGTTGATCCGCTGCCTGTATTGGTGGCCATGTAAAGATTTCCATTGTTTGCTGAAACATTGTCATTAGTAGCCGGAACACAGGTAATTCCCGGAAAGCTGAGATTGTGATTCTGCAGGTAGTATTGAGTTCCGTTGATATTTACGGAAATGGTACCGGTATAGGTCATGGCTACAAAGCGCAGACGGACAATATTGACCGGGCGTGAAAAGGCAAAAGTATAACTGGAGCCTCCCGCAGGGCAGTTGAGATGTTGTGCGCACCCGAGCAGGTAAGGTCCGATGCCGCACTGATTGGCAGGAGGCATGGTGCCCGCGGATGTAACGGTAATATCATTCCCCGCCACTGTTTGTGTGCCGGCGGTGTGCGTAACAGGATAATATACCTGAGCGCCGGCATAAGAAGAAATGAGGAGTAAAAGAATTACAGTGGATAACAGATATTTTGCCATAAGGATTTATTCAGGTAATGGACAGAAGGGTTTAAAGGATTCGTTTATACTACGAAGCATTTTTTAACGGAAGAAGAACAATGCAGCCTGAGCCGCATTGTTCTGTAAATTGTCTGAACCCAAGTGATTTTATTTATTGGTTCCTTTTATCAGTTTTTCTACCAGCAGCAAGTTATTGTTTTTATCAGTAATCCGGATCATGTAAAGTCCGTTTGTAAGATTGCTGATGTCTGCTGAATTTACATTTGTGTTCTGCTGTACGAGCTTCCCGTCAATGGCAGTAATAGTGATATTGACCGGTTGAGGCGCGTCAACATAGACGAAATTATCTGCAGGATTCGGATATATGCTGATATGCTCGCCGGCAATAAAGCTGACACCTACGATATCCGTAACATCAGTCCCGGTAGACATACTCTTGCAGCCATTGCTGTCGGTTACTTCTACTTTGTAATTACCGTTCCGGGTGGCTGCGTGGCTGCGACCTGTTTCACCGGTAATCACCGTATTATTTCTGTACCACTGGTATGTGAGGAAACTATCGGTGGTCAGAACATCTCCATTCCTGGTGATTATTGGATTGGGCAGCGGATTCGCAATGATGGTAGTAGCTACCGCTACGGTATCCTGGCATTCTCCGGTTGAGTTGGAAACGATCAGGGTATAATCTCCCGAAACACGCGCTTCGTAAACGACATTATTAGAACCGCCGATGTTCGTATTGTTCAATCTCCACTGGTACGAAAGGCAGCCTAAAGAACCGGGAGACACTCCTGTTAATTTTACGCTTTCTCCCTGGCAGAAGGTGGTTGGACCATCTGCGGTAATTGTAGTTCCCTTGATAACGCTGCAATCGCTGAATCTGAGAAAGAAGCCGTCGATGCTGCCGCCGGGGAGGGTATCACGGTAAGCGCCGGGAGTTGCAAGGCCTAAGCCACCTGGAGTATAACCGGCAGAATAAACCCCTCCTGACCTGTCTGTTACTATGGAAAGCAAGTATTCCTGCCCGGTGCCGCCAAACAAAGTACCGTACAGCCGTTTGCCGCTGGTGTCGAATTGCGCCATCCATCCTTCCGTATTGAGGTCATTTGTGATATCTTTAAAGCTTCCGGGAGAAAAAATAAACGACAGGTCCGCTGCCCGGGGCTGGCAATGCCCGCTTGCCCAAATGCGGCCTAAAGGATCAGAAGCGAGGGAGTAAAGGTTACCGTAGGTTGCGAGATAATATGTCCCCCATATTGTAGTACCGTTGCTGTCAATCTTGGCTATATAAGCGGCCCCTTTTGTTTGCTGTTGTGTACCGGCTGTAGCGATACCGGTAGTACTGCTGGTCGAGCCTCCCAGGAAAACGTGTCCGAAATCATCACAATGCACGCTTTTCACGCTTTCGCTGCCTTCACCCCCGAAATACCGTATCCAGAGGTTATTTCCCGCATTATCAAACTTCGCAAGATAAACGTCGCTGGTTCCCTTCATACCGTCTCCGATCGTGGAAAGACCTGCGCTCTGTGTTAATCCCGCGATATAAACATTGCCTTTATCATCGCAATCTATTGAACCTACATCGTCAAATTCTTTACCCCCGAAGTAGGTAGCCCAAAGCAAACCGCCGGTTGGGCTGAATTTTGCTATGAATCCGTCCTGTTTGCCAATAGTATCCTTTATGAAGCCATTAGGCGTAGCCAGTCCGGCACTTCCTCCCACTGCCGCATTAGGGAATTGTGTAACCCCACCGATATATACGTTATTATATGCATCGCACCGGATTGTAAGAGGCTGATCCCTTTGTGTTCCTCCGTAGAAACTTGCCCATTCCCTTTGCCCGTCACTGTTGAATTTAGCTATAAAACCGTCATAATCGCCTGCATTTAACATTTGATAGGCTCCCGGTGTTACCCTGGCAGGGTTACTGCCTCCCAGCGCCGGTCCTGAAAGATAAACGCCGCCGTCATTGTCTGTAGCTGCCTGAGGATAGTACATGGAAATAGGATAGTAGGTTGACCATACGATCGTGCCGTCGGGATTGAATTTGGCCAGGAACTGGCTTGAGCCGCTGGAAAAAGTATCCTGATAGGAGCCTGAAGTTACGATCCCTGTCCTGCTGTCCGTACGTCCGCTGAGATACAGGTTGCATGCGTTATCTACTGCAATGATGTCGGAGCAGTTGGATGCCTGTGTTCCCAGGTAATCTCCGCCCTCTCCTCCAAAATAGCTTGACCAGCTCAATACCGGATCAATAACAAGGGTGCCCTTGTGCGGAGCTGTGTTGAAAGTGAGAATGCCGTTTTTCAACACAAAACCGGAGTTGATGACCTTTCCGTTTTCCTGCTGAAAACTGTAGGGGGCCTGTTCAATGACAGTACCCATCGGCGTGGTTGCGGTCAGGCTGCCGTCCTTGTTTATTTTTAAGGATTTTGCGCCATTGTATTTAATACGGATATCGCTTGTGCGGCCGCCGGGCTTTACTACAAAATCATACTCCAGCTGGGTGCCATTACTATAAACTACCCAATCAATGGAAGGATATACATTTTCAAAGACCAATTTTTTATAGGCCTTGGCAATGACTCCGTTTTTGTCTGCTGTGTTGTAATAAGTTTCGAAATAAGGCTGCTTGTCTTCTGCTTTTATTTTTGCATTGGGATTGGCACCTACCAATTCCACATCCATGCGATAGCTGGCATATTGTGTGAGAATTTCTTCATCGGGAAGCTTTCCGTCCATTAGCCCTGCCAGGGGATTGTTTAACGGCTGGGTGAAC
>JBEBVQ010000199.1:0-4911 GCA_040392625.1 Taibaiella soli
GGCAGACCCGATGCGCCCTTCATCACAGCTTTGATATTCCCGTTGGATCTGCTGTGTTTGGGCTGTCTGCTTTACTGTCTGTATTTTAATGCAAAAGCCCTGAAGGCTGCGGAAGAACAAAGGCCCGTTACATTCAAAGACTATATTGGCGAACTTTTCCTGCTCTGTTTTTTTTCGATTGGCGTTTGGATCTTCCAGCCGAGAATAAATAAACTGTTTGAGCGTAATACAAGCTTCGCCTGAGCGCCCTGTACCTCACTGCTGCCTGGGACATCAATACTAAATATAGCCTCAACAAATTATACAATATCTTTGCATCGCCATCTGCCTGCAGAAGGCATCACCGTTTATTCAAATGATCCGGTTGTTTGCCGGTTCGCAAATCTCAAATCATACAAAACATGGAATTCCGCATCGAGAAAGACACCATGGGTGAGGTAAAAGTACCCGCCGGCGCCTACTACGGCGCACAAACACAACGCTCTATTGAAAATTTCAAGATCGCCCAAGACATCAACCGGATGCCCAAAGAGATCATCCGCGCTTTCGCCTATCTGAAAAAAGCCGCCGCGCTCACCAATACCGAACTCGGCGTACTGCCGGAAGAAAAATCAAAGCTCATCACGCAGGTATGCGACGAGATACTGGAAGGGAAACTCGATAATGAATTCCCCCTGGTAGTGTGGCAGACCGGATCGGGCACGCAATCCAATATGAACGTAAACGAAGTAGTTGCCTACCGCGCTCATGTATTGCAGGGCGGTCAACTGACTGATAAGGAAAAGTTCGTACACCCGAATGATGATGTGAATAAATCGCAATCGTCCAATGACACCTTCCCTACCGCTATGCACATTGCGGCCTATAAAATGCTGGTGGAAACAACCATCCCCGGCATTAAAAAGCTGCGCGACACGCTTGACGCAAAAGCCAAAGAATATATGCATGTGGTGAAGATCGGGCGCACCCATTTTATGGACGCTACACCGCTCACCCTCGGCCAGGAGATCAGCGGCTATGTTTCCCAGCTCGATCATGGATTACGTGCCATAAAAAATACCCTTACCCACCTGTCGGAACTGGCGCTGGGCGGTACTGCTGTTGGTACAGGCATCAACACGCCGAAAGGTTATGCCGTAAAGGTAGCCGCCAAAATTGCCGGACTTACCGGCCTGCCGTTCATTACGGCAGAAAATAAATTTGAATCGCTTGCAGCGCATGACGCTATCGTGGAAGCGCACGGCGCGCTGAAAACAGTAGCCGTAAGCCTGATGAAGATAGCCAACGACATCCGTATGCTCAGCTCCGGCCCGCGCAGCGGCATCGGCGAAATTTTTATCCCGGACAATGAACCAGGCTCTTCCATCATGCCCGGCAAGGTAAACCCCACACAATGCGAAGCGCTTACCATGATCTCAGCCCAGGTACTGGGTAATGATGTAGCCATCAATATCGGCGGATCCAACGGCCATTTCGAACTGAATGTGTTCAAGCCGATGATGATCTACAACTTCCTGCACAGCGCCCGCCTGATCGGCGAAGGCTGCGTGAGCTTCAATGATAAATGTGCCGAAGGACTGGCTCCGATCCAGAAAAATATCGACCAGCACCTGCACAATTCACTGATGCTCGTTACTGCGCTCAATACAAAGATCGGCTATTACAAAGCAGCCGAAATTGCACAGACAGCACACAAAGAAGGCAAGACGCTGAAGCAAACCGCCATTGACCTCGGCTACCTCACCGCAGAGCAATTTGACGAATGGGTAGATCCCAGGACCATGGTAGGAGAAATTTAATTATGAATTATGAGTTATGAATTATGAATTCCCCCCATTCATAACTCATAATTCATAATTCCTTTCAGCATCCGCGGGTTCCCGTGCATATCCCGCCGCAATTCCGTCTTGTAGCCGAATGATGCAAATAAATCTGCGGTTGCTGTAGCATAATCCCTGTGCAGCTCACAATATATGGCGCCTCCCGGCGCCAGATGGCGCTGGCCGGATTCGGCAATGGCGCGATAAAACACCAAAGGATCATCACCGGGTGTGAACAAAGCCAGGGATGGCTCAAAATCCTTCACATGCGCATGGAGCGTATCACGCTCCGTAACAGGTATATAGGGTGGATTCGACACCAGGACGTCATATACCGGTAAAGCGCTGCGGGCTTCGGAATTGAGGATATCGCACAGAAAAAATCGAACGTCTGCACCTAATGTATCAGCGTTCTCCGCAGCCAGTTGCAAGGCGCCGGGACTAATATCGCAGGCTTCCGCAACGATATCAGGCATTGCCAGCTTCAGGCTCACCGGGATACACCCCGAACCCGTACCGATATCGAGTATATGCAATGCATCTGTATTACCCGCACAATCATCAATGATCCACTGTATCAGTTCTTCGGTTTCCGGCCGGGGGATCAGTACCCGTTCATCTACGCGGAACCGCCGCCCAAGAAACCAGGTATGTCCCAGCACATATTGCATAGGTCTTCCCTGCCGGAGTCCGCGCGCAAACTGCTCAAACAGCCCTGTCTGATCCGTGGTAAGCAACGTATCTTTCTCCATCAGCCGTTGGAGTTTGTCCAGGCCGGTGATATGGTACAGCGTTTCGTGGGCAATGGCTGCCGCTTCCCGTTCATCATACAACGACAATAAAGATTGTCGTAACCGGTAGAAGGCCTGGTGGCAGGTAAGCATCCCGCAAAGATACAGGGAGCCCGGAAAAAGGCCGCAACAAAAACCCCGAAGGGGTAACATGACTATAACATACAAAGAGGAATGGATGCCCTGATAACCCCGAAGGGGTGACACGATTATGTTTTCGTATCTTTATATAGCAGAGTTTTCTGTTCCGCAACCAAGTCATCATGACAGAAGAGGCATATATCGGATCTCCTGACAATCCCAAGACCGCCGGGATCGTATGCTACCTCACCTTCATCGGGTGGCTGATCGCGTATTTTGCCTTGTACGGAGATCCTAAAACCGCATTTTCGGCCTACCACCTCCGGCAGACGCTGTTGCTGCATATTATTACAGCGATCATCAACATCATTATCCGGTTCGGGCTACCCGCCAATACGCTGAGCCTTATTATTAGTACGGTAACGGGCATCCTGTTGTTCATCCTGTGGCTCACAGGCGTGATCCATGCAGCGAACGGGCGCATGCGCCCCATCCCATTGATCGGGATACCCGCACAGAAAATCTTTTCAGGGATTTGATGCGCATACCCAAATTGATCAATAAACAGTAGAGACGCGATTTATCGCGTCTCCTTCGTGTTATGTAGAGACGCGATAAATCGCGTCTCTACAATACGGGTAATCCTGTCAAAATTTAAACCCGAGCGTTACCGCCACATTATTCTGGCTGTTTTTCAGGGTGGCAACGGGTGTCATTACGCCCGGATATGGCAATACATAAGCTTGCTCCTGGTTTTGAAACCGGCTGTGCCGGAAACCGAAATCAAGGAACAACTGGTCGAACCGGAAGCCAAGACCTGCCGAAACATCGATCCGATCGCCGCCGGAGAAATTCTTATAAGGACTGCCATAATAACCAACCCCCGCACGGAGCATCACCGGATCCAGCCTCACTTCGCCGCCGAGACGAACGTTAGACGCCGCCTGATAGGCATCCCGGATGGATTGATTGATCTGGTTTTCCAACTCGCGATAACTTGCGGCCCAGGTAATATCATCGGTACGGAACCGTAAACGAGCCGAGCGATAATCCACAAATTCATAATCAATGGAAACAAAGCCGACTTTCCCCATCATACCTGTGGCGCTCAATACCCCTCTCCAGGGTGTGGTCATGCCATAATTAAATTCATTACGGGGAGCGATCAGGATATAATCGCCACCTTCCGCATATCCCTCAGTATTGGCTGCAAGCGACTGTTCATACACTTCCGACATGGCAAAAGCAGTAGGCGTATGAATAGCCCCACCCAATCGGAATGCATCCACCGGCTTGTATATAAACCCAATCTTGGCATTGATACCAATACCGCTGGTGGTAAGTTTTTCGGAGAAGGCAAGGTTATCAAAAACAGGAGAATAATTCATTTCATCTACTTCATGAAACGAAGCTTCACGTGTGTAGTTAATGCTCGGGATACCCATTGTCACGCCCAGCATCAACTGTTCGCGGTAATTGCCGCCAAACGAAAGAAAATACTCATTCATCCCACCCCTTTCCTTCACATAACGCTGCTGGCGTATGCCATCCTGCCAGGGGACGTTTGAGTAAAAATATCCGCTGGCATCATCAAAATCAATGAGGTAACTCTCGTAACCAAACCAGGCAGGCGTTCCTTCGTAGCCGACATTATCCGGATACATATCGGCATCGGCAACGAACAACTCGGTGATGCTGCTCCGATAGTCTGTAGCGCCGCTTCCGTCGTTCCATCCGTTATAGGTATAATCCCTGTTGAAATCGGCCAGGCGGTTCACGCCCAAGCCAAATGAGAAAGTCTTCCAATCGCTTTTGCGCCCTCCCCGGCCTGTAAATACTGCGCCCAGGTTATTCAGATTAAAGCGGGTGTTGCTTTCAGTAGCAGAAGTACCGAGATAAGAACCCTCAGTGCTATTAAACCGGATACCCGGTGTGATCAGCAATTCGGAGCTGCGATATATACCGATACCTGCCGGGTTGACACTCAATGCGGATATATCACCGCCGACAGAGCCGAGGGCATTACCGAAGCCCATGGAACGCGCAGTGCCCTGGGGGGAGAGATAGGAATAGCGTAATACATCCGTTTCATCCTGTGCGGAGATTACGCCTGCAAAACAAGTAGCAGCAAAAAATGCTGTGGCCGGGATCAGTTTTTTATGTATCGGTTTCATACAGGATCTTTCCATCTTGGACAATAAAAAGACAATAACGTTTAA
>JBEBVQ010000200.1:0-4910 GCA_040392625.1 Taibaiella soli
GCTGAAAAAAACTGGTGCAAAGGTAAAGGAATTGATAAGGAAGCGTATATGGAATTTGAAATACACTACTGAAGGAGGGGCACTTCGCGTGATGCTTTTTATCTAATTTTGTATCAGACTAATAACAAATAATAATAAACTTTAAAAATGGAAGAACGGATTAATTTATCAAAAACCGAACCGCTTGCCTATGAAGCAATGATAGGCTTGGAAAAATACCTTGCCCAAAGCGGCCTGGACAAAAAACTGTTTGAATTGATCAAGACCAGGGCGTCGCAGGTTAACGGGTGTGCGTACTGTATCAATATGCATGTGCGCGATGCCATGAAGATCGGGGAAACGGCACAAAGGTTGTTCCTGTTGGATGCCTGGCGGGAAACAGACCTTTTTACAGATAAAGAAAGGGCGGTGCTGGCGCTCACCGAGTCTATGACCCTGATTGCGGGCAATCATGTTCCCGATGAAGTTTATAATGCCGCCAGGGCACATCTTACAGACAAGGAACTGGCTGCTGTTATTATGGCTATTGTGGCCATCAATGGGTGGAACAGGATCGCCATTACAACAAGAACTCCTTTGGATTAATCCTTTGCCGTTTTGGCTCCGGCAATACAGGTAATCTCTCATATTTTTACCGTAGGTTTGTTACCTGCAATATTCGTCACCATGACAATCACACAACTGGAATACGTCGTTGCGGTAGCTACTTATAAAAGTTTTGTTGCCGCTGCAGAGAAATGCTTTGTTACCCAGCCCACGCTGAGTATGCAGATACAGAAGCTGGAGGACGAGCTGAATGCCAAGATATTCGACCGGAACAAGCACCCGATCACGGTTACTGCCATGGGGAAATCCATTGTAGATCAGGCACGTATCATCCTTGCCGAATGTGAGAAGATGTATGACCTCATCCAGCATGAGCAGAACCGGCTGGGGGGGACATTCAGAATTGCGGTGATCCCCACCATAGCGCCTTATGTCCTGCCCGGTCTGCTTGAGTCTTATACCAAAAAGTATCCGGATGTAAAGCTGCAGGTGCGTGAGTTGGAAACCAACCAGGTGATCGCGGCGCTGCAGAAAAATGAAATAGATGCAGGGCTGGTGAGCACACCGCTGGAAGAGAATTCTATTAAAGAATATCCGTTATTTTACGAGCCGTTCGTCGCGTATTTCTCTCCTGATGAACCGGCGCTGAAGAAACGGCTGATCGTGCCGGAGGATATTGCCCTCGACCGTATCTGGCTGCTGGATGAAGGTCATTGCATGCGCAACCAGATCATTAACCTGTGCAGCGACCAGATCCAGAAGCTGCAGGCATCGCGCGCTTTCCGGTATGAAAGCAGCAATGTGGAAACCCTGCGGAAAATGGTGGACAGGAACGGCGGATTGACCGTGCTGCCGGAACTCGCAACGCTGGAATTTTCGGAAGACCAGATCGAACATGTGCGCTATTTCGAAAGCCCGGAGCCGGTTCGGGAGATCGGCCTGGTGACAAGCACTCATTTTGTGAAATTTGCGCTCCTGCAAAGCCTGATGGATGAGATGCTGAAGATGGTGCCGGAGAAGATGCGCGTGCAGAAAAGCAGCAGGAAAGTACTTCGTATCCAATCGGCTAAACTGTAGTGATGTAGGGCGCCCAATGTTGTCCGGGCATGGCATGGTTTCGGTATGATGTAGCAATATGCACTGATTATGGAAAGCACCATCATACCCGATAACCGTGAAGGTAAGGAAAATGATATCACCTTCGACAGAATATTAGATACGCGGGGCGCCGCATCCGATTGTTTTAAAAGAGCTTATAAGCGGCTCCGGAACCCGGACATCTGGCAGGATCTGACAGGCGCCGCAGGCGCGGCAGTGTCCTTGTTTACCGAAGCGGGTGGGGAAGCCCGCAGGCTGGTGCAGACGGGCGACTTCCTCCGGTTTGATATCCCCGGGCCGGGGCCTGGTGCGGGCAGCGGCTACGACTGGGTACAGGTGAAAGCTGTGGAAGATAAGACGGCGGAAGGCGCGGAAGAAGAGCTTTTCGCCATGCGTGTACATCCTTCGCCCGGCCCTGCGTGGCAGGGTAAAGATGTGGCTCATTTCTTTGATGCCGGCGCATCCTCTACTTTCGTTGTGCAGCGCCAGGGCAACCGTGTGATTGCCTCCTATCACGGACGCAACGAGCAGCCCAACAACGAAACCTCCAGCATAACCGATAATATCCGTAACACGGTAGTAGCCGCCGGCGCGGCCATCGGGCTCTCTGAAGCACAGTGGTCGGCGTTGATGCGCGCGCTGCTGCAGGACGAGATCGGCGGATAAACCATGTAGCATCGACAGCCCTAAACGGACTTTATTTCAATCTTTCCAGCATGCCTTTCCGTTTCACCAGGTTTTTATAATCCCACTGGATATCTCTTGACTTCCCGAGCCAGCGTTTTAAATCCCCGGTATTGATTTCATCAACCGAATTGTAAAAGATAGAAGCGTCTTTAAACTTTCCGCCTTTTACGTTTAGCTCCTCTTCGTCAAAATCCGCTCCGCTCCAGAACATCAGCCGGATGCCGGCGTTCTGTCTGCTGTAACCGGCAATGGGGTTGCCGTTCAGGAACCAGACAGGATGTGCGTGCCAGATCTTGTTTTCCGCTCCGGGCAGGTGTCTTGTGATCTCGTTGGCCAGCAAGGTGCAGGTGGCTTTGTCTTCCGGCGTCTGTGTGTCATTGTACGCCAGGATGTCTTTGGAGATATTATTTTTCATCGCCCTATTATTTTTTAAGGTTTGAAAGTAGTTCGTCCAGTTGGTTTAAGCCCATGGTAAAGCCTTCTTTAAAGCCCATGGCGATTATTTTTTCGAGTGTTTCCAATGTATCCATTGTGATGGTGATGGTGACTGTCGTATGTTCTGCTGACTGGCTGAAGACATTTTCCCAGTGCATCCTTGAAAAGCCGGTATTGATATTTCCCGCTTCGTCGCAGAATGCATCCAGGCCGCTATAACTTTCATGAGGAACGATTTTCTCGTAATCGAACCGGCACCAGTGCGTTTCGTTTTCAGGACTGATCATGGAATAGTGCCATACGCCGCCTTCACGGAAATCCATTGATTTGGTCTGGTTGCGGTACGGCTGAGGAGCCCACCACTGGTCGAGCAGTTCGGCTGTGGTCCAGGCTTTCCAGACCAGCTCAGCGTCGGCGTCGAACGCACGCGTTACATGAATGGTGTTGTTCTCCCTGTTGACGGAGAAATTGAATAAAAGAGCAGTTTTCATTTTTTCTGTTTTTTAAGCGTGGATAATAAATCGTCGAGTTGGCTGAAGCGTGTTTCCCAGATTTTGCGGAACTGCTCCAGCCATTTATCTATTTCTTTCATTTTTTCAATTTCGAGATGGTAGTAGATCTCCCGCCCTTGTTGTTCTGCCCGCACTACATCGCACTCCTGCAGGATGCGGAGGTGTTTTGAAACCGCCTGACGGGTAATGTCGAAATGCTCCGCCAGGGTATTGGGCGTCATTGCCTGTACGGCAATCAGCGTAATGATTGCCCGCCGGGTCGGGTCTGCTATGGCCTGGAATATATCTCTTCTCATTTCACGGGAATTATTTACGACACCGTTTGGTTGCAAATATATGCGCAACTTTTCGGTTTCGCAAAATTATTTTGAAAAATATGGATATAGAACTATTAAAATATAGTCAGCATCACGGATTAAGCCGGATTAGAAGATACCACAGATTATAATCTGTGCCATCCCTGTAATCTTATTTAAATCTGTGATGCTGACTATAAAAATCGCCGTACGATATCCTTCCGGGACACCTGTTAACTGATCTTCAGTTTCTCCATGATCTCATCCGAGACCGGCTCGCTGTAGATACCGTAGCCGTTTACCAATACGCCTTTCAGCTGGTGACGGTCGGAAGAGATGGCATACAGGATCGCTGCATCCGAAGGATTGCTCTCGCCTTCAAACCGGTAATATTTATCCACCTTGAAGTCTTCGGCAAAGACTTTATACTGCCCGTTGCGGCATTCCAGGCAATGCTGCTTCAGGTTGAAGTCTTCGGTGTATCCCTCCTTGCGCAGCTCATTCATTGTTTCAGATAGTGTTACATATTGTTTCATGGTGCTTTTTTTTAATGATGTTCTGTCTGGGATATAGTTTCAAATATAGGTGTTTTAATTGAAGATTCGGCCAGGTGTTTCGTTGCCATACGACGGCTGGCACGATTCATTTGGCCTGTTGTGGAATTGTCTTTTGCTGTCCGGCGGCAGTCGGATAGCGCTTGTATTTTTGTACCCTGTTCGAATGTGTGATCATGAAGATTATCCGGTTCTATGTCATTTTGTTTTTGTTGATTCTGACAAGTGTGCTTATGCCCGGTCAAATGGTAGCCCAGTTCAATGACTCGACCCACCACATGTTAAACATTTCTTCATCAGGAAATTTCAATCGCACTCACGACGGCATGACCTATCTGTTTAACAACAGTCTTAAATACAGCCTGAACAAAAAATCGGCTACGCTCAACTTCAGCAATAAATGGGTGTACGGCGTGGCGCCGCAAAAGCTTACCAATAATGATTTCAATTCCACGCTCGACTTTAACTTGTATAAAACACTGCCTCATTTTTACTACTGGGGGCTTGCCGGTTTTATCAGCAGCTTTTCCCTGAAGATAAATGAGCAGGTGCAAAGCGGACTTGGAGTGGCTTACCGGGTGATCGACCGGGAAACGATGATGTTCAGCATCAGTAACGGGATACTGTACGAGTACAGCAATATTATCCCTTCAGACGAAACCGACAATTATATCTACCGCACGTTTCGCAACTCGCTGCGGCTCCAATACCGGTTCAATTACCGGGAACTGATCAGCTTCATCAGCACGGGTTTTTATCAGCCTTCACTGGAATGGCTGGGT
>JBEBVQ010000201.1:0-4897 GCA_040392625.1 Taibaiella soli
GGGCATGCTGCATATGGAGATCATCCAGGAGCGGCTGGAACGGGAGTTCAACCAGACAGTGATCACCACCGTACCGAACGTTAGCTTCCACGCCTACACCACGAGGGATAAAGACAGCCGGATCATCGTCAACAACCCCAGCGAGATGCCGGAGCCGAGCCGGATCGACCGGATCGAGGAGCCGTTTATCCGCGCGCAGATCATTTCCCTGCCCGAATATATCGGCAATATCATGAGCCTTTGCCTCGGCAAACGCGGACTGCTGGTCAACCAGCACTACCTCACTACTACAAGGGTGGAGTTGATCTTCGACATGCCGCTCGCCGAGATCGTATTCGACTTTTATGACAAATTGAAAAGTTGTACACGGGGCTATGCTTCGTTTGACTATTCCCCGCTGGATTATCGCGAAAGCGATATCGTCAAAATGGACATCCTGTTGAATGGAGAAAATGTGGACGCGCTGAGCGCGCTTATCCACCGCAGCAGGGCGCAGGACTTCGGCCGCAAGCTGTGCAACAAGCTGAAAGAGCTGCTGCCGCGCCAGCAATTCCTCATCGCCATCCAGGCCGCGATCGGCGCCAAGATTGTAGCACGCGAGAATATTTCGGCCATGCGGAAAGACGTTACGGCCAAATGTTACGGCGGTGATATTTCGCGTAAGCGTAAATTACTGGAAAAACAAAAAGAAGGTAAGAAGCGGATGCGCCAGATCGGCAACGTGGAAGTGCCCCAGGAAGCGTTTTTGGCAGTGCTGAAGCTGGATGAGTAATTGTTAATGATCAATTGTTAATGGTTAATGATCCGAATCGTCATTAACCATTGATCATTGATAATTAACCATTAATAACTGATGCTACATAGTTCATATCCAGGCTGTTCATGCACTTGAAATGCCCTTTAGGGCAGGCATTATATCCGAGTTTGCTGCACGGGTGGCAGGAGAGCTTTTTATTTTCCATGATAACGGATCGCGGAGCCGGGCGTCCGGCGGAATGATGATCACCGTAATAGGGTGACATCCCGAACGCAGGCGTAGTATTTCCCCACAGGGAAATAACGGGCTTCTGAAATGCAGCCGCGATATGCATCAGGCCGGTATCGTTACTCACCACAATCCGTGCGGATTGTATGAATCGTGCGGATCCATTCAGGCTATACTTGCCGCATGCATTGTACACCTTATCCGGCCATGCCGCCGCAATCAGATCGCCTGTGGCCTGGTCTTCCGGACCGCCAAGCAGTACTAAAGGGTATGGTGTGATGGCACAGAGTTCATTCCATTTTGCCACCGGCAGTCTTTTGGTAAAATATGACCCTCCGATCACACAGGCTGCAAAGCCCGCCTGGTGGCTATCCGGCAGATCCGCACATACATCAGGCGTATGCTCCGGGATAAAATAATCAAGACCTTGCCCGTCATTTTGCACGCCCAGCGATGAAACCGCTTCAAAATACCGGTCAACAATACTGATATCGGGCATCAGATTGATTTTCGTATGCACCAATACCCATTTACGGATATTCAGTTTGGGAAAGGAGAAGCTTTTAGCGCCGAGCGCCTGCTTCACTCTTGCGGTGCGCAGGTTGTGGTGGAGGTCTATCACATAATCGTACCTTTCCTGCTTCAGTTCTGCCAGCAGGCCGTTCAGATCATCCGATAAATAAAACCGCTTATTGATATAGGGATTGGGCTCAATGATCTCCCGGAACGAGCTTTTGGTGAGGTAATGGATCTCTGCTCCGGGTATCTGATTCCTGATACACCGGACGACTGGTGTCGTAAGTACGATATCACCAATAGACGAAAACCTGATGATGAGCAATTTCATTGCTAATTATGAATTATGAGCTATGAATTATGAATGATCCGCCGCAATTCATAATTCATAACTCATAATTCATCATTAAAAGTTAATATCCTGTATAGGACAATTCGCACCACATTTTATTTTCACGCACGCCCAGCCGGGATTTTGCCCTGTCGGATATGCCGATGATCGCATTGTGATATTGCCTGGTGTCGGGTACGGGGCCTAATACTTTTACATAGACCACCTTGCCGGTACCGGGGTTCATGACCTTGAGCACCGTTCCTTTGGGAGCCGCATTGTGAAACGCATAAAATTCTGTGGACGATGATTTGACGGGCATGCGGAAGAATACGGCTGTTCCCCGTTCGGTAATAAGATTATAGCCGTCCTGCACCTGCTTCTGATACAACTCTTCCAGGGTGGTAGCAGCGGGCGCCGTTGTCGTTGCAGTCGGCGAATCGGCAATATCAGGCGGCTGTATTGATACATTCATATGCTGCCGCGCTGCCGGAGAGAGGTGTGCGGTGTCGTAAGAAACCCAGCCCACCAACATATAGGCTCCGGTAACGGTTTTACCATCTTTCAATTTATTCCAGTGTTTCAGTTTATTGGGCGATATATTCGACCGCCAACTGACCCGGTACAGGTCATCCTCCGGGCGTACCTGATAATATAAAGGTCTTGCCTGCTGCGGATCGGCAGGTTTATTTGTTAACTGGTTATAAACCCCTACCGGCACCAGCAGCTCCGTTTTATCCTGGATCGTCTCTTCCCCGTAGCCAAGACCGTTAATATCAGCCAGCGCGGCGGGCGGTGCATGGTACAGCCCGGCTATTGTAAAAACTGTTTCTCCTTCCCATACCTTATGCACCACGGCCAAACCGTCTTTAAGGGGTACTGCAATAAGTCCGTCCGTCTGCTGCGACCAGGCATTCCGGTACAGTAAGATCAGGCCTATTGTAAACAATACTCTGAAAACCATGAAGCTGAAATATTTCGCGGCGGGTGAAGATACAATATTTTGCACTGTGTCGTCACAAACAGCCCCGATATCTGCTGCCATTACAAGCCTGGAACAATGTCATCTATCGGTCCGGGGCTGTGCTTTACGTGATGGCGCAGCGCTTTTTGTCAGCAAATAATAGATCCCGATAAGGGCGCCGAAAACAATAATATTGAAAACATGATCGTGAGCGATGAACATATACTTCGGAATGTACAGCGCCACCAGGCACAAACCCGACACCCGCGCGATGTTCAGAAGAAAGGTTACTATTATACCTGTCACCATACCACCGATCTTTTTGTATATGCGCAGCGGGGCCACAAGCAGCAACATCACATAATAGTACATCAACTGGATGCCGATGCAGTAATTACCCATAACGACGCCGCCGGTATTTCTGATCCAGGCTGTGCGCTGCCATGCATAGGCTTCGTACCCTAACAGTTTCAGCAGCGCTGCGCCTTGCTCTATAATGAAACTTGCTATTTGCAGGTTCCATGCTTCCCATTGCGCACTCAACGCCGGAAACATCCTATCATCTAAAGGAACGCTCTCTTCTCCTAATATAAAAATGATGACTTTCCACGACAGCCAGATCAGCAGCAGCTTGATAAAGAACAGGGCCAGTTTCCTTTCTTCCGGGCCGAAAGGTTTAAGCACCTTAACCAGGTATTGCGTCATTTGATGATTTTATGGTATGCTTGTAATGTTGTAATGGTAAAAGACTTTCAGATACACAGAGTAGTGTATTTTTTTTACACAGAAGCAGCATGTGTTTTCCTGCCTGACGGTCGTCAGGCAGGAAAACAACGAGATCCTCAGCGTCCGGAAAATTAATCGTAAAATTGAGCAATAGCCGGGATGATCTCATATCCCCGCATCATCATTCCTTCTTTTCTTCTTCATATCCCGGTACTTTTTGGCCGCGGCCGCACCACCGGCGCCCAGCAGGGCCCATGATAAAGGATCCAGGGGAACTTCCTGGGGTGGAGGAGGCGGAGGTACCTGGGCTGTAGCGGAAAGGGAGCATACCAGTAGCAACGCCAGCAGCAATATTGTTGTGATCTGTGTGTTGTTCATCTCTTGTTTGTTTTAAGCTCCATGCGCTGCGGGTTATATTCCCGCAGCGCACGGAGCATTGTTCTTTATTGTTTAATGAGTTTCAGTGCAGTGTTTTCAATGCCCGTCAAATGGATGAAATAAACACCTGAGGGCAGACCGGCAATATCCAGCGTCTGCAGATCACTGCCACTCAGGGCATGAAACCTGACCGCACGGCCCGACAGATCCGTCACCGTGGCGTCCCGGTACCCGTGGCCATCACTCAGCACCAGCGTTACACTGCCCCCCGCAGGGTTCGGGAACATCCGTACACCACCATCTGCACCGGAGGCCGAAGGCACACCGGCAGGGAAGTCTGCATGGAAGTGAAGCACATAACGGTCGCGGCTGTCGCCGGACTGGGTGGTGAAGGCGTACTCGTACCCTTCACTCACCGGCTGCATCTTGTTCAGCTTTTTATCTTCCAGCACCACCGTTGCTGGTAAGGTAGCCAGGTCGCTGAACCGGAGCGTGCAGGCGCCCGCTTCTGTGCGTACACTCAAGGGAACTGTCTTTGTCTCCCCTGCGCTCAGCACCGGCAATGCATTATAGCTGAGTCGCTCCGTGCCCGACAGCGTGTACACCATCGGAAACGTTCCGCCATCCGTCAGCCGGTTCGCATCGTAGGATGCATCGAAGCCATCCGTTGCGTCGTTCATGAAGTATACCACAGCCTTATCGCTATGACCACCCTGGCGGAGCGTAATGTTCAGGTAACGCTCGCGGCTCTCACTCGGTTTGTAGAATGCAGGATCTCCGCCAGTGCGCATTGCATTGGTAAACACAAAGTCTGCCGTACCGCCTTCCGCCATTTTGCGTACCTGGAAGCTCTGACCCACGGCAATGGTAACAGAGTTGAGCGGGTCATTCACCACCCAGGAACCGTTATTGTAGCGGTGCACCTGCGCATCAAAGCCCATGCCTGTAAGGTCGCCGCCCGACAGTCCGCTATCGCAGGTGAAGGTGTCATTGCCGG
>JBEBVQ010000202.1:0-4885 GCA_040392625.1 Taibaiella soli
TATTCCCAACGGCTCCGGGCTGCACCCCCATATCGAACGTTACAGGCGTACCGGGACACACCACCAGGTTGTTGGTACCGGAAGGGATCACCACGGCGCCGTTTACATTGGAAGGCAGGCTGTCCATCCGGAAGTCGCCCCCCATATAAGCCCTGATAGGCAACGCAATATCACGCACTATAAAGCCCATTAACTTACCGGTACGGCGATCGTACTCCGACAACTTATATCCAAAGGCAAAATTGGTATTGCCCATTGTAGTGAATGAAGCAGTGCCTGTTGCCGGATCCACATGGTATGTATTCGGCGGATTCGTCGGGATAGGATTGTTAACGTCCAGCCCGGCAGCATAGGTCACTTCCGAATAAATACCGCAGGTCGGGCAGTTGGCACCATTAAACGACAGACACCCCAGTGAATAATACGGTGTAACCACAATGGAATCCAGATCCGGATCTGTAGCGCCGTTATAGATCTGCTGGGGCATACCGCTCTTGATATAGGTAAACGGGTTGGCATTAAAACGGGGAGAGCTGTTGTCGTACCGCTCAAGATTATTAAACTCACAAACTGCAGCCACGTGCATTACCCAGTAATCGCACAGATTCACTGAAGTAGTCCACCGCCCGTTCCCCGGATGCCAGTAATAAAACACCCAGTCATCGGTTTGCACCGGGAGCGAGATCACCCCGGTATAAGTATTCCGGATATAACCCGGCCATGCGTTCACATTATTGATATCGAAGCATGAACTCTTGATCGTACTGGACGGGCACAGGGGACTGAGCGTATCCTGCCCGGTGAGTTGCATCCGGTCAAGCGGCAATTTCATATTGATCCCGTACTTCGCAGAAGACACATCTATTTCTATATTAGGCTTTAACCCGATTGTGCCGCTTGCATCGCATTGTGTGTAAATGGTTACGAAAACACGATACGTCAGGTCGGTGGGACCGGCAGTGCCGATATAATCCACGCGGATATCCGCACCGGTTACAGTCACTGCACGGGCTGCACTCATACTCATCAGTAACACAAACAAAGCGGTAATGTACCGCCAAATAAACTTTACACGGAAGAATGCAACATTCTGATCACAAAACATGTTCCTGAACAAGGTCATAGGGTTTATCTAAATAAGGGCAAGTAAAAAAATAATGCCTGTCCTAAAAATTTGTTAACAAAGCTATTTCCGTACATTTATAATCTTCCCGGGGAATTCACCGATAGTTATTTTTGCCATGCGAAAGCTATCCTGTCCGGGGAAAGTAAGTATTATCCATATTGGCAGATTGAAACGGTCAATGAAGCATTGTACAAACAAAGAGATATATTCGCATATACAGGTTGAGATGATGTATTACAGATACAAAGCGCTTCTGCTCCGTGCACGATACTCATGGTGCCTGGCCTGTGTCTGCATTATGTTGTGCTCGCTTGCCGGCGCACAGCAACTCCCGGAGTACACAGGCACGGAACATAGCGGATACTTGTATCAGACGCCGTACGATACTGCCGGTGTGAAGCGCCATATACGCTCGGGTATTGCGTTACTGCTTACCATGCCGGACAGCGCCATTTCCCACCTGACCAGCGCGCTGGAGCAAAGCAAACAAATTGGTTACACTTACGGGATGGCTGTATCGCTTGCCAAACTGGGAGATATCCGGATCAATATGGGGCAATATGACCATGCACTTCTGTATCTGCGTGAAGCATTGCTATATGCTCCCCAGTCTGCCAAAGGATTGCAGGAATTATCCGTGATCTACAATAACATAGGCAGGGCGCTGGTCTATAAAGGCGCCTACGAGCAGGGGCTTCATTATCTCTATAACGCGGAGAAAATTGCAAAGAAATATCCATCAAGATACAACCGGGTCAACCTGGGCGGCACCTATAACAACATAGGCATGGCGCTCAGCCACCTGGAAGGAGATGAAGACAAAAATCCCAAAGCGCTGTATTACCTGGATCAGGGAGAGCAAATTGCCCGCTCGGAAAACAATCACAACCTCACCGCAACCATACTGGCTAATAAAGGCGTGATCTACCTGCAGCAAAAAAACTGGCATAAAAGCCGGGAGTATTTCAATGCAGCACTGAAAATAGCGCAGGAGCACGACCTCCGGAAGATACAGTACGGGCTGCTCAATAACCTGGGGGATCTGTTCCTCAGCCAGGAAATGCCGGGGAAAGCATTGCCCTATCTGCAGGAAGCGCTCTCGATCGAAGGCAGCATCAACCCCTACTACAATGTCGCAACGCTGGCTTCATTGGGGCAGGTATATTATCAAATGAAAGATTATACCCGGGCAGAGGAGATCTTACACCAGGCGCTTGAAAAAGCAGAAACATTTCGCCTGAGTACCAACCTGATCAACCTGCATATGATGCTGGCGGAACTGTACGGGCAAACCGGCGACTTTACCAATGCCTATCAGCACCAGAAGCTATACACCCAATTAAAAGACAGCCTGGGCAGCCAGCAGGTAAAAACCAATATATACCAGCTCGATCTCAAATACCGCACTACTCAGAAAGACAAGGAACTGCTGGAAAAAGAATTGATGATCACCCGCCAGGAAAACCGGCTCGAAAAAAAGAATCTCTGGATCGCCGTAGCGGCAACCGGTATCGTCGTATTAAGCATCCTCCTGGTCGCGCTGATCCGGAATAACCGGAACAGGCAAAAGCTGCAAGTGGAAAAGATCCGTGCACTCCAGCGGGAGCAGGAAATTTCGCAACTGAAAGCCATTATGCTGGGCGAAGAAAAAGAAAGAACACGGCTGGCGCGTGAACTGCACGACGGCATCGGCAGCCAGCTTGCTGCAATCAAGATGAACTTTACAGCCGTAGCAAAAGACTATCCGGTCCTTGCAGAGATCGGCCCGCTGCATGAGATCATGGATATGATCGGCAATACTGCAACAGATGTACGCAATACCGCTCATAACCTGATGCCGGATGTATTGACCCGTTACGGTCTTTCCAACGCATTAATGTTATATTGCGAACAGATCAACAAATCCGGTCAGTTACGGACTGACCTGCAGATGTATGGGAATATCAATGAGCTGAACGAGTCTTTTACCCTGCTCCTGTACCGTATCATCCAGGAAATGACCCAGAATATCATCAAGCACGCAGAGGCCGACCATGCTGTAATACAGATACGGAAACAAGACCAGCAGCTCAATATCGTCGTAGAGGATAATGGCAAAGGGTTCCGCACGGCAGCGACAGCAAACGGCTTGGGATTACAGCAGCTTGCTGCGCGTATCGAATCCGTGCAGGGAGAAATGCTGATCGATTCGACTGAAGGATCCGGCACGGTGATCTATATTGAGCTGAATTGCTCGTTATTTGAAAAAAGCATGATCGCATGAACATTAAAGTCGCTATCACAGACGATCATCCGGTAGTGATCAACGGTCTCCGCAATATGCTGGCAGGGTATAGCCATATATCCGTAACCGGCACCTATACTACCGGCGCTGCATTACTCCAGGGGCTGCAGGAAAATGTTCCCGATGTATTGCTGCTCGATATCCAACTGCCCGACAAGCCGGGGGACGAGCTGGCGCATACGATACTGAAAAAACATCCGGCTATCGGTATCATAGCGCTCACCAACTTCAATAGCGTATTGCACGTCAACAGCATGGTCGCCAACGGCGCCAAAGGCTATCTGCTCAAAACAACGGAAGAAGCCACGCTGATCCATGCCATTGAAACTATATACCAGGGCGGCTCCTTTATAGAAGAATCCCTCAGGGAGGAACTGCGCGATTTTGAATTGGGTGTAAAACGAATGGCAACCCTTAAAACCACACTTACCCCGCGGGAAAAAGAAATCCTGCAGCTGATAGCTGATGGCCTCACAGGTCAGGAGATCGCAGCCAAACTGTTCATCAGCTTCAAAACTGTAGAATATTATCGCTACAACATCCTGCTCAAGCTCGACTGTAGCAACACGGCGATATTGATTAAAAAAGCAATGACAATGGGACTGGTGAAGTGAAGATCCGTTTCTTTATAATTGTGATACCGTATTAACACATGATCATTATCGCTTCAACAAAAAAGACAATTTCAGGGAGCCGGAAATGGCATAAACCTACTTACCTGATTATTTCATTGATAGCGCTGGCCGTCACCGCAATTAGTTTTTACTTCTTCGGGGAGCTTGCCTTCTTCTTGCTACTGGGTATATCATTTGTGATACCGCTGCTCATGCAATTTTATTCCCTCAAAGAAGTATTGCCATTCACCGCATGGACAGACAACCAGGCTTTACATTTTGACTACTATACAAAAGATAATAACAATCACCGGGAACGACACGTTGTTTCGTTCCTTTTACCAAGCATCCGCTCATACACTATCCACTCATTTCTGAAAAAGAAACCTGCATTTATCGAAATTGTTTTCGATACCGGTCATCAAAAAGGCAAAAGCAAACCTATCTATATTGAAGAATTGCCTAAACACGAAGCAGATAAATTATTTTTCTTCATGGACAGCTTAATGGTGAAACGGAAGGCGCTGAAAGGATCCAATAATACAATACAACATTAAGAAATCATAATCTCAATAATTGGTAAAATGAAACAGCTCCTGAAATTGAAGCACTGGCAATTGTTCTTATTGCTCTCTGCGATTCCCCTGGCTTTCCTGTTTACAATAAACAATACGCCTGTCATGGAAATACTATTTCCTATAATGGTGGTCTTATGTATGGGATTATGGTTCATTTGGTTTTATTCAATGGGTATAAATCTTTATAAAAAACTACCGGCAACTGTATCCATGAATATTTCCTTGTTCAAAATAGCCATCTTCATACCGTTCGTTTATATGCTGTTCGTTTCTGTGTTTATGT
>JBEBVQ010000203.1:0-4843 GCA_040392625.1 Taibaiella soli
GAGAAGAAGCTGAAGGACTTCAAGATTGAGAAAAAGCTGGAAGGTTTTGCAGTGAAAGAACCGGTGTTCAGCTTCAATAAATTCCCCAATGTCAATAAAGAATTAGGTCCTGAAATGAAAAGCACGGGCGAGGCGATCCGGTTTGTCAAGAGCCTGCGCGATCCCTGGTTCCGGACGCTGTACAAGGAGCGGAGCATGCATTTGAGTAAGTAGGGTCAGAAAAGCATGGCAACACCCCTAATTCCTTTTTTAGTAACTTCGGAGAATAAAGGAAATGTTATGACGGAAATAATAATTGATAATAAAAAGTATTTCCTCATTCCGGAAAAGAACTACCTGGCGTTACAAAAGAAAGCGGCTCTAAAGTCAAAACCCGAGAAAACGCTGACACTTGATGAAGCCAGAGATCATTCCAGGAAACTCATCCGGAAATGGGCAAGCGAAAAATAACCATAAAGCAATCAGTAGCAGACTGCATTGCCGAAGTTGCATGGTTTATTGAATCGAAGGGAATGGTTGCATCGGCAGAGCAATTTTCTGATTCTGTTTATGACTTTTTTGAGCAAATGGCAGACGATCGCCGAAGGTTCAGGCTATGTCGTGATCCGGAAAATGCTGCCATGGGATACAAATGTGTTGTTTATAAAAGGAAATATACCATTGTAATTATAGAGTCTGTATCAGAGATCATCATTTGTAAGTTTATTCCTTCGAAAAATATTAGATGGTAATGTTAATAGATTACCTTACGATCCGCAGCTTCGCATAATTCAGCATGATCTTTTTCTGACCATGCCCGTTGCCGAATTGTATGGTGGCAATGCGATTATTGACGCCTCCTTCCAGGGTGACGATCTTGCCAAAGCCGAATTTCATATGCTCGATCTCCATACCTGCTTCCATTTCTGCAGGATTATCCGCTTTGAAGTCCGGCGCAGTTTTATGCTGCACGGGCGCAGGCTCTTTTAATTTTTCCGCCAGTTTTTTCAGCGAAGGCATCCGCTCGAACGAAGCAGGATTACCCATCATTTTACCGAAGCCGCCGCCGGTGTGCCCGGAAGTGGTCTTGTGTGCGCCGCCGGTGTAGGAGCGGTCAAGATATTGCTCCGGTATTTCATCAATAAACCGGCTGGGTTCGTTCTGCACCAGTTGCCCGAAACGGTAGCGGCTGTTGGCATAAGTGACCCACAACCGTTCTTTGGCGCGTGTGATGGCTACATAAAACAACCGCCGCTCTTCTTCAAGGCTTGCCCGGTCGTACAGGCTCATGGCGCTGGGAAACAGGTTTTCCTCCATACCCACATTAAAAACACAGGGAAATTCCAGCCCTTTGGCCGCGTGTACGGTCATCAGGCGTACTACATCCTGGTCTTCATCGTTGCTGTTGTCTGCATCTGTAAGCAGGGTTATCTGCTGGAGATAACTGCCCAGGCTTTTATCGCGCAGCTCTCCTTCTTCATCGGGCGTTTCGGTAAATTCTTTTATGGAGTTAAGCAGCTCCTGCACGTTTTCATACCGTGCCAGCCCCTCCACAGATTTGTCGTTATACAGCTCCTTCACCAGACCGGTATGTTTCCCTACGGCAAAGGCCACATCATAAGCGTTGCTTTTCTCGAGCATGGTGCGGAAACTTTTGATCATCATCACAAAGTTGCCGATGGATGATGCGCCGGCGCCTTTAATACCGGCTGCTTCTGCATGTTCCAGCACTTCCCATAGCGTTTTATCGTGCTGGTTAGCCACAACGGTAAGGCGCTCGAGGCTGGTTTTCCCGATACCCCGGGCAGGATAGTTGATGATCCGCTTCAGGTTTTCTTCATCCTGCGGATTGACGACGATGCGGAGATATGCCAGGTAATCCTTCACTTCCTTGCGCTGGTAGAATGAGATGCCGCCGTATAATTTATAGGGAATGTTCATTCGCCGCAGGCTTTCTTCAAAAGAGCGGCTTTGCGCATTGGTACGGTAAAGGATGGCAAAATCCTTGTTGTCATAATGATTCCGCAGCTTCATTTCCGTGATCGCATCTGCCACAAACCGTCCTTCATCGTTATCGGTGAGCGTACGGATCAGCTTAATTTTTTCACCTTCTGCATTGCTTGTCCAGAGTGATTTCTGTATCTGGTTCTTATTGTTGGAGATCACCTGATTGGCTACATTCAGGATAGACTGTGTGCTCCGGTAGTTCTGCTCCAGCTTCACGATCTTTACATCATCGTAATCGTCCTGGAACTGCAGGATATTCTGCACCGTAGCGCCGCGGAAAGAATAGATGCTTTGCGCATCGTCGCCTACCACACAGATATTTTCATGCACGGATCCCAGCATTTTGATGATCTGGTATTGTGCCAGGTTGGTATCCTGGTATTCGTCTATGAGAATGTATTTGAACCGGTGCTGGTATTTGGCCAGTACATCGGGCACCTGTGTGAGCAATATATACATATTAAACAGGAGATCGTCGAAGTCCATAGCGCCGTTGCGGAAACAGCGCTTGCTGTAAGCCTCGAATATATCCCCGATCCGCGGGCGGTTGCTGCGTGCATCTTCCTGTTGTATATGCGGATCCTGCTTGTACAGGGCTGCGTTGATCAGGCTGTTCTTTGCCGCAGAGATGCGGTTGTAGATATAAGCAGCTTTATAGTGTTTGTCGTCCAGCTTCATGTCGCTCACGATGCCTTTGATCACGCTCTTGGCATCGTCTGTATCGTATATGGTGAAGTTATTCGGATAGCCGAGCCTGGGGGCCTCCACACGGAGTATTTTTGCAAAAACAGAGTGGAACGTGCCGATGTAGAGATTACGTGCTTCTGAGGATCCCAATATACGCTCTATCCGTTCCTTCATTTCGGCAGCCGCCTTATTAGTGAAGGTGAGCGCCAGGATATTAAAGGAATCCACGCCCTGGTTCATCAGGTGGGCGATGCGGGTCGTGAGTACTTTTGTCTTCCCGCTGCCGGCTCCTGCCACGATCATCAATGGCCCATTGATATGGAGTACCGCTTCCTGCTGCTGCTCATTCAACCCGTCCAGATATTTTTGCATAAGCGCGAATTTAGTCAGGAATTATGAATGATGAGCAATGAATGATGAATTATGGGTGAATAATTATTCGCTGATAAACACATTTACCACATTGGACACATTTGTCACATTGAACACATTCTCCACATCTGTTTCCTGTTAAAAAAAAGAAAAATGCATACATTAAATGGCAGGTCTATTAAATTTGCGTTCACGCAATTCTGTGCATGTTAAGGTTCCAACATATATCGCATTTGCTGGCGCTCGGTATCATACCGCTGCTGATCCTGTTGTTTGTCTGGATGATCGTCTGGCGGCGCAGCCGGTTGAAGAAGATCGGTGACGACCGCCTGGTAGCGATGCAGATCCGGGGTTTTATCCCGGGCAGGAGCGCTTTCAGGTTTGTGCTGCTGGCGCTGGCGCTTATGGCTGCAGTGATCGGGTGGGCCAATCTGCAGATGGGGGCGCGGACGGAGAAAATGGAACGGAAAGGTGTGGATGTGGTCATAGCGCTGGATGTCAGCAGGAGTATGCTCGCAAAAGATATCCAGCCCGACCGGCTGACGCGCTCCAAGCAACTGATCACACGGATGCTCGACAAGATGAAGCACGACCGTGTGGCGCTTGTGATCTTCGCCGGACATGCATACCTGCAGGTGCCGCTTACCGTAGATTATAATGCGCTGAAGATGCTGCTCCAGTCGGTACGTCCCGAATTGATCCCTACACAAGGGACGGTGATAGGTGAAGCCATTGATCTTTCTATAAAATCATTTTCCCAGAAAGAGAAAAAATTCAAAGCGCTGGTGGTCATCTCCGATGGAGAAGACCATGATCAAAACGCCATAGCCAAAACTAAAGATGCCGCTGCTTCAGGCATTATTGTACACACGGTGGGTGTCGGTTCTCCGCAGGGCAGCACACTGTACGATCCGCAGACACATAGCGTAAAGCTGGATGCCCAGGGTACGCCGGTAATAAGCCGGCTGAATGAAGAGGCGCTCCAGACCATTGCGGTTGCCGGGAAAGGTACTTATACGCTGCTGAATAATGCAGACCATGTAGCCGGCAAGCTGGTGAATGAGATAGATGGTATGGAGCAGAAAAATCTTGGAGCAGTTGTATTCACGGATTATGCCAGCTACTTCCAGTACTTCCTCGGGTTTGCCTTTATTGCGCTGGTTGCCGAATGGCTGCTGCCCGGCGCCCGCAGGAAAGTAAAAATGAAAACGGCATGAACAGAAAAATGATCATAACGGTTTTTGCGGTGATCCTGGCGGGTATGCTGCAAACAGCTTACGGGCAGGAACGCAAGCTGATCCGGAAAGGTAATGATCTGTACGAAGAGCAGAAATATAAAGAGGCGGTTGATTATTATCAGCAGGCGCTTAAAGAAAATCCGACTTCCGTTACCGGTATGTTCAACCTGGGAAATGCCTTTTACAAACAAAAGCAGACAGACGCTGCCCGAAAGGCAATGACCGCTACGGCCCGTGAATCCAAAGACAGCCTGCAGCGTGCCGCTGCCCAATACAATCTCGGCAATACTTATATGGATGAGCAAAAATGGGAAGAGGCGATTGAATCGTATAAGCAAACCCTACGGAATAATCCACGCGATGAAGAAGCCCGCTATAACCTTTCCTATGCCCGTGCCATGCTGAAGAAAGAACAGGACGGCGGCGGCGATGATAATAAAGATCAACAGCAGGATCAAAAAGAAAAACAGCAGCAGCAACAAGAACAGCAGGACGAAAAAAAAGATGATCAGCAGAATAAACAGGATGAGCAGCAGCAGGATCAAAAGGAAAAAGAAGAA
>JBEBVQ010000204.1:0-4839 GCA_040392625.1 Taibaiella soli
TCCGGGAAAGGGCGAACTACATTTACGAACATAAAAACTGGACAGACTTTACCTGGAATGATAAAGCCATCAATGCCATATTTGGTGAAGTTCGGTTAATGCAAGGCAAAATCATCGGGCAGATGAATGCCCTGGGTTTTTCTGCCAAAGAAGAAGCCACACTCACCGCCTTAACCTTAGACGTGGTAAAATCATCTGAAATAGAAGGCGAATTACTCAACTATGACCAGGTGAGATCCTCCATTGCAAGGCGTCTGGGTATCCGCACCGAAGGTCTCGTGCCAAGCAGCCGCAATATAGAAGGAGTGGTAGAAATTGTTCTTGATGCCACCCAGCGCTATGCCGCTCCTTTAACCGAAAAACGTTTGTTGGGTTGGCACGCAGCGCTTTTTCCCACAGGTTATAGCGGACCATACGAAATAGAAGTGGGCAGATACCGTACCGGTGAGATGCAAGTGGTTTCGGGTGCCATGGGCAAAGAAAAAGTGCATTATGAAGCCGTAAAACCAGCGCTCGTAAAAACGGAAATGGACAAGTTTCTGGATTGGTTCAACAATGATGATCAGCTCGACCCGGTTATAAAAGCTGCTATTGTCCATTTTTGGTTTATCATCATTCACCCTTTTGATGACGGGAACGGCCGGATAGGTCGCGCCATAACAGATATGCTGCTTGCCCGTGCAGAAGGCAGCGGCGAACGTTTTTACAGTATGTCGGGGCAGATCCTGACAGAACGCAAACGCTATTACGCAATCTTGCAAAAAGTGCAGCACAGCACAGGCGACATTACAGAATGGCTCGAATGGTTTCTGCATTGTCTGAAAAATGCAATGCTTGCCACCGAAAGCACAACACAAAAAATATTGCGCAAAGCCGAATTTTGGAAACTGCATGAACATACATCCATTAACGAACGTCAGCGACTCATACTCAACAAACTTTTTGACGGATTTGAAGGTAAATTGCAAACCTCGAAATGGGCAAAAATCACTAAAATATCAACAGACACCGCCCTACGCGACATAAAAGACCTGGTAGAAAAAGGCATCTTGCAACCAACAGATGAAGGAGGACGCAATGCAAATTACAAATTAGCAGACTTTAAATTAGGATAACCACTCGCAACAACCAGGCGTCTGTAGCGTTAGATAAAGGAGTGCTCAACAACATCAGCATAGATGGCGAAAAGAAACTATTCATCAGTAGCGTGCAAGCGGAGTTTTCGGACGAAAGGAAAGCACTGCATGACTATATCTGTGCGGATCCTTTGCTGGGAAGATTCTTTGAGCCATTTCTGTTTGAATTACTCCCTGCTATTGACCAGCGACCCGATGCAGTTTACCTGAAAGAGGTGGAACAGGCTGATATCTACCTTGGACTGTTTGGGAGATCTTATGGTTTTGAAAATGCACAGGGAGTATCTCCGACGGAACTGGAATTTGACCATGCTACAAAATGGCACAAAACCCGGCTGGTTTTTCTTTCTGCCCACAGCGCGAAAGAACGTCATCCGAAGGAGCATCAGTTAATCAGCAAAGCTCAGGAAGCGCTGGTGCGTAAAAAATTCAGTACGGTAGAAGAATTAAAATCTTCCGTTTATGCTTCCTTAGTGAGGTACCTGGAAGAAAAAGAAATTATCCGGACAGGACCATTTGACGCTTCTCTTCATGCCACTGCCGGTTTGGAAGATATTGACCCTGAAAAAATAAAATCCTTTGTCCGGCTGGCACAGTCCAGACGGGGCTTTCCAATGGCAGAAACAGAGCCTGTAGAAAAGATCTTTACCCACCTTAACCTGTTGCGAAACGACAGGTTGACCAATGCCGCTCTGCTGCTCTTTGGTAAAGAGCCCCAGCGTTTTTTTATCAATTCCGAAGTTCGTTGCGCTTCCTTTGCCGGAAATATTGTTGAGAAACCAATTCCTTCCTACAAAGTTTTCAAGGGAACTGCTTTTGAATTGGTAGATCAGGCCTTGGAGTTTGTGCTTAACAAACTTGACTACCGTGTGGAAACCCGCGCAGAGCATGTATCAATTCCTGGCAGTTACGAAATCCCCAAAGAGGTAGTTGCTGAAGCTATTGTAAATGCTATTGCCCACCGCGATTATACCAGCTGAAGATTCCTGCGGATGTTGACCACCTATTCCGATGATGTTGACCATTGATTCCTGTGATGTTGACCACCTGTGATTTTTGAGTTGTTTTCTTGGGTTCGGTAATTTGATTATGGTTGGATATTGAGGATCATTCCTGTGATATTGACCACCGGATGACCGGTTTACAACTGTCATTCCGGCAATGTTGACCACTATTCCGGTAGCCTGGCGTCTGCCATTCCGGCGATATTGACCACCTGTAAGTTTACTCTGTAATGATATTGCTTTGCGTTTTTTTTCAAAAATCTGCAATGCATGGCTGGTAAAATCATAGACATGAGTAAAATAAAACAGATTATCCGTCTTCGCCAGGGCGGCATGGGCCTTCAACCGATCGCCCATGCGGTAGGGGCCTCCCGCAATACTGTAAAGAAATACCTGCGCCTGATAGAAGCGCGTGCCTACGCAACCGAAGAACTGTTGTCGCTGGACGATCCTGCGCTGGAAGCGCTGTTTGTCGAACCGGTTGCAGATGAAGCCCTCCGCATGCAGGCCCTTTCTGATCTATTCCCCTATTTCGATAAGGAACTGACCCGTGTAGGCGTCACCCGCTGGGTATTGTGGGGAGAATACCGCCGGTCACACCCGGATGGGTATAGTTACTCACGGTTCTGTGAGTATTACCAGCAATGGCGTCAGCATAAGTCAGCTACGATGCACCTGGAGCATAGCCCCGGCGATAAACTTTTTATCGACTTCACCGGTAAAAAACTGGCGATTACCGATCCTCATACCGGAGCCATGACAGATGTGGAAGTCTACGTAGCAGTGCTGGGATACAGTCAGCTCACCTACGTGGAGGCGGTAGCCTCCCAGAAGAAGGAAGCCTTTATCCGTGCTACGGAAAACGCGCTGCATTACTTTGGCGGCGTACCTAAGGTACTGGTGCCCGACAACCTCAAAAGCGCCGTCCATAAAGCGGATAAGTATGAAGCGGAGCCCAATGGCGACTTCCTTGACTTCGCCAACCATTACCAGGCAGCGATCCTGCCGGCCCGCAGCTATAAACCCCGGGATAAGGCGCTGGTGGAAAAAGCGGTGGACATCACCTACTCACGGGTATTTGCCCCGCTGCGCAACGAAGTCTTCCACAGCCTGGGCGCTTTAAACAGGGCTATACGAACACTTGCAGATCAGCACAACAATACGTCCTTCCGCCGCCGTCCCCAAAGCAGGAGGCAGCTTTTTGACCAGGAAGAAAAGACCTGCCTGACGCCCCTGCCGGTCAGCCGTTATGAATGGAAGCAGTCGCGGGAGGTAACGGTGATGAAAAACGGGCATGTACAGATCCATGCCGACAAGCATTATTACAGCGTACCCTACCGCTTTATCGGCTGTAAGGTAAAGCTGATCTACTCGGCCTCAGAGGTAGCGGTATGGTATAAGCGGGAACGGATCGCCTGGCACCTGCGTGATCTGAAGCCACACGGATATACCACCGTTAAGGAGCACATGCCCTCTTCCCATCGTTTTGTCAGTGAATGGAACCCGGACAAGTTTATCAACTGGGCCGGAGCTATCGCTCCGGAGGTGGGTACCTACGTCCGCCGTATACTGGATACGACCCCTTACCCGGAGCAGGCATACCGGAGTTGTGTGGGCATACTGTCTTTTGAGAAGAAGTATGGCCGCGACCGGCTGGTCAAAGCAGTGGAACGCGCATTCCATTACCAGGCATACAGTTATACGATCATCCGCAGGATCCTGCAGCAGGGACTTGATCAGTTGAATTTTGAAGACCCCCATACCCCTTCATTGCCGGAACACGATAATATCCGGGGCCCGGAGGCTTACCAGTAACTCCAATCATGTTTTTATTCACCCTTTAATAAATACCTTTTATGAACACAGCCGTTTTAAATCAAATGTCCCAAATGAAGCTGGCAGGCATGCTGCGCAGCTACCAGGCAATGCGGGAAAGCCGCCTGCACCAGGAACTGACCCATGATGAGTTCCTCAGCGCACTGATACAATCTGAATGGGAGTACCGCGAACATCACAAGATCAGCCGCCGGCTGAATATGGCCCGCTTCCGCTATCCAGCCAGTATCGAGGAGCTGCACTTCGCCCCCGACCGGAACATGGACAAAACACAGCTCTTACGGCTGGCTGATTGCTCCTTCATCGAACAGAAAGAAAATGTCCTCATTACCGGCGCCACAGGTGTCGGAAAGAGTTACCTGGCTTCCGCACTCGGCCATCAGGCATGCCACAAAGGATACAAAGTGCTGTATTTTAATACCCAGAAACTCTTCCCAAAACTCAAAATGCTCCGCGCTGACGGATCTTACGCCCGGGAGTTAGCTAAAATAGAACGGGCAGACCTGATCATACTTGATGACTTTGGACTCGTACCCATGGACAGCACGGCCAGAATGATGCTGCTGGAGATCATTGAAGACAGGCATGGACGAAAGGCTACAATCATTGGATCACAACTGCCCGTTGCCAAATGGTATGAGGTGATCGGAGAGAGTACGGTGGCTGACGCCATACTGGACAGAATGACACATACAGCACACCGCATAGAGCTCAAAGGACAGTCTTTGAGAAAAAAGTAAAAAACATCCCTATTTTTGTCACTCAGCTCTTTTATTATTACAGAGAAAACCACCAAATTACAAACACCAATCTCAGGTGGTCAATATCACAGGAATAGTGGTCTGCTTCGCAGGAATCTTCAC